>JALUUK010000215.1 GCA_027021395.1 Acidobacteriota bacterium | reverse complement strand
TCGGCGCATCCTGGCAGAACGAGAAAGCGGCGTGGCGCCGCATCGGTGACGGTTCTCTCGCCGATGCGACGATTCTCTCTTTCCATCCGGTCAAGCACATCACGAGCGGAGAGGGCGGAGCCGTTCTAACCTCCGATGCCGAGATCGCCCGGCGCATCCGTGCCTTGAGACATCACGGAATCGTGCGGGATGAGGCGCATCTTCTCAACCCGAACCCGGCCGCTTGGTATCATGAAATGCAAGAGCTGGGCTACAACTACCGGATCACGGATATTCACTGCGCCATCGGGCGCGTGCAGTTGGAGAAGCTGGCAGGTTTCGTCGAGGCTCGCCGCGAAATCGCCGCTTGCTACATGGACGCGCTAGCCGACGAAAGCCGCATCCGCTGCCAATGGATTCCCGACGATGTGCGCTCGTCGTGGCATCTTTTCGCCGTGGAAGTGCCGGAGCGCGATCGTATCTTCGGTGCCCTGCGAGCCGCCGGTATCGGCGCACAAGTTCACTATCCGCTCGTCTACCAGCATCCGTACTACCGGCAACTCGGCTTCGAGGCAGGGCTTTGCCCACGCGCGGAGCAGCACGCTGCAGCGACGCTCTCGCTTCCCATGTATCCCGGCCTGAAGGCTGGTGATATCGAGCGTGTCATCCATGCGCTGACGACGGCTCTCGACCGGACGGGCACGCGGAAGGAGCGCTGAAATGCCCATCACGGCGGCCATCGTCCAAGCGCGCATCGGGTCGAGGCGTCTTCCCGCCAAAGTGCTCGAGAAAATCGAAGAGCGCACGATGCTCGCGCACGTCATCGAGCGACTTCAGCAGGCGACGAAGCTCGATACGATCATTCTCGCCATCCCCGACGAGCCGAGATCCGCGCCCCTCGAAAGCGAAGCGGCATCCTTGGGTATCCGGGTCGTTCGGGGACCGGAACACGACGTGCTGCAGCGTTATCTCGTCGCTGCCCGGGCTTTCGACGTCGACCCGATCGTGCGTGTCACCGCGGATTGCCCGCTGATCGATCCCTTTCTGCTCGACCAAGTCCTCGCCTTCTACCTCTCCCGCCGTGAAGATGGAATCGACTTGGTCAGCAACACCTATCCGCGCCGTTGGCCACGGGGGCTCGACGTGGAGGTCGTCTCCCGCGATGCGCTCGAACGCATCGGCAGCGAAGAAGAGGACCCGGCCTTGCGAGAGCACGTGACTTTGGCGATCTATCGCCGACGGGGTTTTCGCGTCGAGGGCTATGTCGGCAATCGCGACGATCTTGACGCATCCGCTCACCGCTGGACCGTCGACACGCTCGAGGACCTGGAATTCGTCCGGGCGATTCACGCCGGATCTCCGAATCGCCGGGCACCCCTCGAATGGAGGAAGACGCTCGCTTGGATCGAAGACAACCCTCATCTGAAACGCATCAATGAATGCATCGCGCAAAAGGAAATCCCCTGATGATCGCGGCCACGGCACCATCGCATGTCGTTTTCCGCTGCGATGCCGGCCCGGAGATCGGAGCGGGGCATCTGGTGCGCTCCATCGCGCTCGCCGAAGGCTTCCTGGCCTGCGGTGTGCCGTCGACTTTCGTCACCGGAGCACTGGTCGGAGCGTGGAGGGATATGATCGAAGCGCGGGGATTTCCTCTGATCGAAGACAAGGGTGTCGGAAGGGCTTCGACCGGGCACGAAGTGATGGCTCAGATCGCGCCCAAGGCAAAGGCGCTGGTCGTTCTCGACGGCTACGGTTTTTTTGCCGAACACGTGCGCGAAGCGCGCCGAGTCGCCGACCGAGTCGCCGTCATCCGCGACCATGGAACCCCCGCAGGCGCCGACGTCGTCATCGATCACAATCTCTCCGCTGAACCTTATGCGGAAGCCAACCCCGCGGCGTTGCAGCTTCTCGGCCCGCGCTATGCGCTATTGCGCAATGAGTTTCACCGAGCGCGCCGCCTTCCGATTCCCTCGGATCGACCCGAGATTCTGATCTGCCTCGGCGGCAGTCAAGCGACACCCGTCTTGTTGAAGGTGCTCGATGCGCTCTCGCGGATCTCCATCCCCTTTGTCGCTCGGGTGATCGCGAGTCCCCACGATGCCCAAACGACCGGGGAATCCGAAGAACTCGGCCCCGGCATACTCCACTGGCTCTCACCTCAATCGACGCTCGCCCACTGGTTTTCGCGAAGCCATCTGGCCGTGCTCGCAGCTGGTGGTGCCCGCTTCGAAGCCGCCTGCTGCGGCTGCCCGATGATTCTCGGCATTCTGGCAGACAACCAAGTCCGTGATGCCGAAGCCTTTGCCGACCGCGGAATCGCCCGTCTCGTAGGCTGGTGGGATGACGCCCCCGTCCTCGAGATCGCCCGGGTCATAGAGGAATTGCTGCGGCACGAGACGATTCGACATTCGCTCTCTCAGCAGGGACGAGCTCTCATCGATGGACGCGGCGCAATCCGGACCGCACGTTCTATCATCGAGCATTTCGCTTTCGGCATGGGGCCGACGCGGCTGGAGAATTCCCAGTGAGCGCCAAGACGCGCGCGATACGGATCGGCAACAGGACCATCGGCTCCGGCCGGTGTTTCATCATCGCCGAGGCGGGCAGCAACCACAACGGTTCCCTCGACAAGGCTTTGGCATTGATCGACGTCGCAGCCGACGCGGGCTGCGATGCCGTCAAGTTTCAACTTTTCACCGCCGACAAGCTCTATCCCCGCAGCGCCGGGCAAAGCGACTATCTCGGAGTCGAGAAACCGATCTACGAGATCATCGAAGAGATGGAACTCCCGGTGGAGTGGCTCGAAACGCTTGCCGAGCACTCCCGCCACCGAGACTTGGTTTTCTTCGCTGCTCCCTTCGATGAGCAGGCCGCCGATCTGCTTGAAGCTCATGTCGACCTCTACAAGATCGCCTCCTACGAGATGACCCACCTGCCTCTGCTTCGACACGTCGCGCGCAAAGGAAAGCCCGTGATCATGTCCACCGGCACGGCGAATCTCGCGGAAGTGTCCGCCTCCGTCGCGGCATTCCGAGAAACCGGCAACGAAGATCTGATCCTGATGCAGTGCACTGCAAAGTATCCGGCTCCGCTCGACTCGCTCAATGTGCGGGCCATGGTCACGCTCAAGGAACGTTTTTCCCTGCCTACCGGGCTTTCCGATCACAGCCGCGACCCGGTGGCGGGCCCGGTGACGGCGGCGGCACTCGGGGCGGATGTTCTCGAAAAACACATCACTCTCAGCAACCGGCTGCCCGGGCCGGATCACGCCTTCGCGGTCGAGCCCGGCGAACTCGCCAAGCTCGTCCGCCGTGTCCGCCAAGTCGAAGCCGCGGCCGGCACCGGAGTCAAGGAAGTACTCCCCGACGAGGAAGAGCTGCGTTCGTTTTCGCGCCGAGCCTTGTTCTCGACACGCTCCATTGCCGAGGGCGAGACTTTCACGCCGGACAACATCGCCGCCTTGCGCACCGGAAAGCTGCGGAGGGGCCTCGGTCCGGAGCACTACGAGCAAGTTCTCGGTCGGCGTGCGGCGCGCCGCCTCCCGCCCGAAACCCCGATCACGGAAGATGACCTCGAGTGAAGACCGATCCGCCGCTACGCATCGTATTCCTAGGCTACCTATGGAAGGTGGCGCAGGCCGTGCACGACTCGCCCGCCGCGGAGATCGTCTCCGTCGGGCTCGAGAGCCGACGCCGACGAACGACATCCGCCCGGCGGTGGTGCCTCGAAAATGACCTTCCCATCTTCGACGCATCGACATCCTGCCTCGAAACCATCGTGCAAGATATCGACCTGCTCGTCGTCGGCGCGTTCGGCCGCATCCTCCCCTCTGCGGTATGGAATGCACCTCGACTCGGCACACTCAACGTTCATTGCGCCGAACTTCCTCGCTACCGCGGCGGCTGGCCGATCGAGTGGCAGATACTGTGTGGAGAAGCCCGCGGCGGGGTCACGCTCCACTGGATGACCGAGGCCGTCGATGCCGGCCCGGTGGCTGCTCAGGAGAGCTTTGAGATCGGTCCGCAAGACGACTACGACACCGTCTTCGACTCCTGCCACCATGCGGCGGCAGAAGCCATGGCGAAGCTGCTCCGACAACCGCCGAGTCATTGGCCGCGACGCGAGCAAGGAAAGGGCGAGCCACCGGTTCCCGCACGGCGCAAGCGAGACGGCCTGATCGACTGGCGCCGCAGCGCCCGCTCGTTGGAGAGACAGATTCGCGCGGAAGGTTGGCGCGAGTGGGTACGCTGCGAAGACGGCAAACGAGCGATCGTCGTGCGCAAGGCACGAGCCATCTCCGACGAAGCCTGCCTCGGTCCACCGGGAACGGTCCTGGAAATCAAGAGGAACGCATCCGATCGCGACCTAGCGCCGGAGGGCAAGTCGGCGGCAGGCGGCCTCTCGTCCATCGATATCGCCACGGGAGCCGGAGTGCTCCGTTGGCTGGAGTGTTCCGGTGATCTCGAGCCGACGCTCGGCATGCGGCTTCCCTGCGCGTCGCGTCGACGAATTCAGGCCGGCGAAGGACCAAAGACGAAGCGACGCAAGACGGTGGCTTTGATGCAGCCGACTTTGTTGCCGTGGCTGGGTTACTTCGCGCTGATGGCTGAGGCCGACCTCTTCGTCTTTCTCGACGACTTTCAGTTTTGCCGACGCTCCTTTCACCAGCGCAATCGTCTCTTGAATTCGAAGCATGAAGCGCAGTGGATCACGCTGCCGGTCAGTCATCAGGGTCGGCAAGATCTCGACTTGCGACAAGTTCAGCCCACCGAGACCGCGCGCTTCGGAAAAACCCTTCTCGGCACGATGCGCCATGCGTATCGCGATGCGCGTTTCGTCGGTGAATTTCGCAGCGAAATCGAATCATGGCTGAAAACCCCTTGGCCCGACCTCGCATCGATGAACATTGCATTCATCGAAAAGACCGCCGGCTGGCTCGGTCTGAAAACGACTTGCGTTCGCTCTTCGAGCTTCGCCTCGAGCGACCGACGATCATGGCGATTGCGCGACCTCTTGCGCGCAACGGATGCCGAAATCTACCTCGCTGCGCGGGGATCCTTTCGGTATATGCTCGATGATGGCGTTTTCCCTCTCGACGGGGTCGAAACGCGTTTCCAGAACTTCGAGTGCGTGCCCTATCCCCAATACGGATCGGGTTCGAGGCGAGATTTCGTCGCCTCCTTGTCGATACTCGATGCCCTCTTCCACGTCGGACCGGAGCAGACATGCCGGCTCCTCGATCTCGGATGCAGAGGGTGGACCTCTTGGCAAGAGATGCACGAGGAGCACGAGCCGGTCGGCTCATGAGCACGTCGCCGCGAGCGGACCCCGGCGCTTTGACGCGCCTTTTCATCCGCAATACGACCGCAAACTTCGCTTTGAAGGTCATCACGGTCTTGCTGCAACTCACCGCCACCGCCTGGGTCGTCACGACCTACGGCGACGGGCTTTACGGCATTCTCGTGATCGCCATGCAGGTCTCCGGCCTGATGAATGTGATCGCTCCCGGGCTTTCCGGAGCTTTCACCCGCGAAGTGGCGGCACACTCGAAGGCCGATGACGCACTCCGCCTGCGCGCACTGATACGACTCGGAACCCGCCTCTACTTGGGCCTCGGCCTCTTGCTCGGCGTCGCCTTGGCCGGATTCGGCGCGATGAACGGTCCGAGTTGGTCTCTGCTACGCATCGCCCCCGAACGCCTCGATGATGCCGCTTGGATCTTCATCGCCGCCGGACTCGCCGTCGCGTTCCGCTGGCCGCTCGGTGTCTACGGCGATGTCCTGGCCGGGCTTCAAGAGTACCCCCGGCTGGCCCTGATTCGCAGCGCGGCTGCAGGGGTTGGGGCTGCAACGACGATCTGGATCGCCGTCAACGGCTGGCCCATCGCCACGGTGCTTTTCGCACAGGCGGTCCTGCGCCTCTTCGAAGGCCTGTGGCTGCGACATTCCGCACTTCGCCGCCTTCCGCCGCTCGACGATTCGACCACAGGCGAGACGGTGCGCGCACGCTCTTTCCTTCGACCGCTCGCTTCCGTCGGTCGATGGATCGGCCTGATCGACATCTCGCGTATTCTGAACTACCAAGCGGATGTCGTGATCATCTTGATGCTGATTTCGGATACGGCGGTCGGTGCCTATTGGATCGCCGCCAAGCTCCACAATCTCGTCAGGGAGGCCCAGGGTGTCCTGGCATCGGCCATCCCCTCGCTGATCGCACGCGAAGCCTCGGCAGGAAACCACGCAGCCGTAGAACAGATCCTCTATCGCGGAACCCGCTACAACCTCGTCATCATCGTTCCCGTCACGATCGCAGCGGCCCTGTTTGCCGGAGATTTCCTCGCGCTGTGGCTCGGTGAGGAAAGGCGCGCTCTCGGAGGACTTGCCGCCGCCTTCGTCTCCTACTGGGCCTTTTCGGCCATGACCACCTTCGCCGCACAAGCCGCCTCCGGCATGGCCAAGGTCCGAGAACTCGGATGGATCGCCATCGGTTGCGCGCTGGTCAACGTCAGCGCCAGCGTTCTGCTCGCTCGACCCTACGGGATCGCCGGAGTCGTTTCCGCCACGTTGATGGCCTACGCCTTGGCCATCCCGTTGCAGATGCTTTTCGTCTTTCCGCGTATCGGGGTGTCTTTGCAGCGTTTCTTGCGCGAGGTCATCTTGCCGATCTATCCCCTCTCTTTCCTTCTCTTGCTCGCCTTCGCGGCCTTGCGCATCTGGGTTGTCCGCACTCCGACGACGATGCTCGAAATGTTGTTTCAAGCAGGAATCGTAGGCTCGATTTCGCTTGCTCTCCTCGCTTGGGTCGCACTCGATCAGCGCGATCGCGCTCGCCTGCTGCGACGACTTCGAGGGTCGTAGATCATGAACCCCTCCCCCCTGCTGACGATCATCATCCCTTTCTGGAACGGCTACCCTTCGCTCGAAAAGCACCTCGCCGGGGTCGTCGAACAAGCCCGCTTCGTCGAAGGCGGCGCAGAAGTCTTCGTCGTCGATGATGCGGGAACGATCGATACGGAACGCGCGAAGTCACTGGTCGAGAGGATCGGATCTCCTGCGCGATGGATCTCCTTTCCGGAACGTCTCGGATTCTCCGGAAACTGCAACCGAGGGGCCGAAATCGCGCAAGGCCGCTATCTCCTATTCCTCAACTCCGACATGCATCTCGAGCCGGGATGCCTGACCGCAGTGCTGCAGGCCCTCGCGTCTCGCGAGGATCTCTTCGCCGTCACACCGGCGATTCTCAATCTCAGGGAGGGATTCTGGGAATCGGAGAACCGGGCCGTCTTTCGCCGCGGTGTCTTCGATCTCGTCTTTCCCGGCCGAAGCGGTTCGCCGCCGGCTGCGGCCGGCACGCTGCGACCGCTCGCCTACCCCTGCGGCGGAGCTCTTCTTTGCCGTCGCTCTCATTTCGAAGCGATCGGCGGCTTCCCCGAAATCCATGCTCCGTTCTACTGGGAGGATGCCGATCTCGGTTTTCGCGCTCGGAAGATGGGTTTCGGGGCTTCCGCCGAGTGCGGCTCCGCCATCGCCCACCATGATCACGCGCAATCCATCGGTTCGCACTACACGAAACGACAGGTCCAGGTGATCTACGAACGCAACCGCTTGCTCTTCACCTGGGTGCATCTCGAAGGCATCGGCCGTTGGGCTTCTCATCTTGCATGGCTGCTCATCCGAACGCTCGCTGCGGCGCTTCGGCTACGGCCCGCTGCCGTTGCACTTCCTCTCGCGCTTCCGAGGTGGCGAAGCGTGCTTGCCGCGCGACGCAGCCATGCGCAAGCTCGCACCGGAGTGACGAAGAACGATCCGGCACGAGACGAAAACGATTTGTAGATTGAATTCTCGCCTTTCGCTCGTAAGATTCCCCAGACGTTTCAGCCCCTTCGATACCTGCTACCATCGCCCGTGCCCGCATATCGTCTTTCCACTCAAGGAGTTGCTGTCATGCTGAGCCCATCTCGAGATCATCGATTCGGGACGCTGTCGATCCGTAAGTATTTCGATTGCAGCGTACTGTCGGCGTTCGTTCTCGTTTCGGTCTTCTCGCTCTTCGCTGTCGCCGACGAACCGCCCTCGAGGCGGGGGGCCGAGGTGATCGACCCAACGGCCTTGCCCCGTATCGAATTGCCTCCTGTCGATGTTGCGAAGCTACTGGCCGAAGATCGCCTGCGTTACGGCAAGGACATTCCTCAACGGGTCGGTTTCCCGATGAAGGTCGACTTCGACACCGAAAACTCCGGCACATGGGAAACGCTCGAGAACGGCGACCGCATCTGGCGACTCCGCCTGCGCTCCAAGCGCGCGCTGTGGGTGGTCCTGGGGTTCGGCACCTTCCGCCTGCAACCCGGCGGCGAACTCTGGGTCTACTCCGAGGATTCGCGAGAAAAGACCGCGCTCGGCCCTTTCACGGCGAAGGATATTCGCCGACACGGACAACTTTGGTTCCCGCCCCTCGAAGGCGACACCATGATCGTCGAGATCTTCTGGCCGAAGACACTCGGGAAGGCCGTACCGAATCTTCATCTCGGCACCGTCTCCCATGGATATCAGGTTTGGGGTGGAATCGGGCGTGATGCTCGTGTTTCGGACCCCGACTCCAACCAACGAGGCGATGCCGGCGCTTGCAATATCGACGTGGCTTGCCCTCTCGGCGCGGATTGGCAAGATCAGAAACGCGGCGTCATGAACCTGTTGTCCAACGGGAGTGAGTATTGCACGGGATCTCTGATCGCTACGACGGCACAGGATTGCCAGAATCTCGTGCTCACCGCGGCGCATTGCGTGTCGTCCCAGAGCAAGGCGGCATCGACCACCTTCGAATTCAACTACGAGCGCCCGGCATGCAACTCGGGAGTCGGACCGCGCGGCGATCGCGTCACCGGCTCGGTTCTGCGCGCGACGTATGCGGACAGTGACTTTACGATTCTCGAAATGGATGTCGAACCGCCCGAGTCCTTCAACGTCTTCTACAACGGCTGGAATCGCTCGACCACTCCGGCGAGCGCCTCCTGGGGCATACACCACCCGAGAAACGAAGAGAAAGCCATTTCTCGCAACGGCGATCCTTTGATCGACGGTCAAAACTGGGGGCCGACGCATTGGCGCGTGACCGAATGGGAGGAGGGCACGACCGAACCGGGATCGTCCGGGTCTCCGCTCTTCGACCCGAACAAGCGCATCATCGGTCAGCTTCAAGGCGGGACGGCATCTTGCACCAGCATCACCTATGACGAATACGGAAAACTCGCCGTCTCTTGGGACGGCGGTGGAACCTCCTCTTCACGCCTGAGCGATTGGCTCGATCCGGGCGGGACCGGGGTCGTCTTCCAAGACGGCGTCGATGCGGCGAGCTGCCGAGTTCCGCAGCCGAAGCTTCTCTACTTCGATCATCTGGTGGACGATTCCGCGGGCAATGGCAACGGCGTCGTCGATCCCGGCGAAACCTTCGTGCTGGAGATCGACAGCAAGAACTCGGGCACGCTCGATGCCACGACGGTTCAAGGAGTGCTCACTTCCACGACACCCGCGGTCACCATCAACGATGCACAGGCCGACTGGCCGAACTTGGCGCAAGGCTCCGTCGCGCGCTCGATTGCGCCCCACTTCAACCTGACGCTCGCATCCGATCATCCCTGTGGAACCCCGCTCGACTTCACGCTCGAAATGACTGCAACGGAAGATCCCGGAACTTGGACCTCGACCTTCGAGGTGCCCACGGGAGTCGCCCAAGTCAACGAAGCCTTCCGCGACGACATGGAAAGCGGAGTCAACGGCTGGACCTGGCAGGCTCTCTCCGGCAACAATCCGTGGTCTCAGGTCACGACCGATGCCGCCTCCCCCTCGACGTCTTGGTTCGTCAACGATATCGATACGGTTTCCGACTCCGTCTTGCTGATGTCGGAAGTGACGGCCCTTGCCGCCGACTCCGAGCTGATCTTCATGCATCGCATCAATGCAGAGACCGACTACGACGGGGGCGTGCTCGAATACAGCACGGACGCCGGCGTCACGTGGATCGATGCCGGCGGCCTGATCACCCAAGGCGCATACAACAGTCGCATCTCCACGAGCTATAGCTCCCCCATCGGCGGCCGTGATGCTTGGTCGGGCGACAGCGGCGGCTTCGTCGAGGTCCGGGTCGACCTCTCTTCGCTGGCCGGCAGCAATCTGCGCCTGCGATGGCGCTTCGCTACCGATTCATCCACCGCTGATCAGGGCTGGTGGATAGACGATGTCGTCGTGCAGGATACGACCTACCAATGCGATGCACCCGTCGCGCTGCCGGGAGAAGCTTCCGCCCCTTCGGGAGGCGGCCTTCCGTTCACCATCGCCAAGCACGTCGATGGCTATGAATTGACTTGGTCCGCACCACCCAACGGTGGTGCGACGGAAATCTACAAGCTCTACCGGAGCGACCTCAGCATGGCTTATGATCCCGTTTGCGAAGCCGATCTCGGTAGCGGAACCACCATCGTCCTGCCCTCGCTGCCCGGCGGGTACGGCTTCCTGCCCGTGGCTCGCAACTCCGCCGGCGAGGGTTCCTACGGATTCTCGAGCGACGGGGTGGAACGCGCCCCCGCCGTGAGCGCTTGCCCCTAACCCGGTTCATGCACGATGATCCGGGCGCGGCGGGCGGAGAGCCGGAGCGCAGGGAGATCGAGTGAGTTCGAAGATCTCGCGAACGACCATCATTTCCTTCGCGGCGATGATCTTCGTCGGAGTGATCCTGCTCGCCCTGCCGGCCGCCTCATCGAGCGGATCGAGTCTCGGCTTCCATGCCGCGCTCTTTACCGCCACCTCCGCCGTCTGCGTCACGGGGTTGACCGTCGTCGATACCGGTCGAGATTTCTCGCCGCTCGGCCAAGTCTTTCTCCTCATCTTGATCCAAGTCGGCGGGCTCGGCTTCATCACGTTCAGCACACTGGTCATGCTGACCGTCACCGGGCGCAGCGATCTTTCATCCCGCCTCTATGTGCTGCAGACTCACGGCGGAGCGCGTGACTTTCGTGCGATCGACATTCTCAAGCGGGTGATCGGCTTGACTCTCCTGCTGGAATTTCTGGGAGCGACGGCTCTGCTGCTGCGCATCGGCGGGATCGATCCCTCTTTGTGGACCCGTGAGACGATTTGGAATTCCGTCTTCCATGCCGTTTCCGCATTCTGCAACGCCGGCTTTTCGCTGCACTCGGACAGCCTGATGACCTACCGCGACGACCCGATTGCGCAAACGGTCATCATGCTGCTCATCACCAGCGGCGGATTCGGCTTTCTCGTGCTGACGGAAGTCATACGACACCTGAGACGACCCGCCGCTCAGAGACGCTGGTGGCGCTTGAGCCTGCATACGCAAGTCGTCCTCGCATCATCGGCGTTCCTGATCTTGGTGCCTCCGATCTTCTTTGCGTTCTTCGAATGGGGAAATACCTCCGCCGAACGATCTCTCCTCGGGCGGGTTTTCGATGCGCTTTTCCTCTCCGTCACCAGCCGCACCGCCGGTTTCAACACGGTGGATACCGGCTCGCTGACGAGCGCCTCTCTCACGATCTTGTTGGCCCTGATGATGATCGGCGCATCGCCGGGCTCGACCGGTGGAGGCATCAAGACGACGAGCGCCGCGATTCTCTTCGCGACGACCCTTTCCAATCTTCGCGGGCGATCCCATGCCGAACTCTTCGGCAGGCGCCTCGTCGCAGACCAGATCGCCAAGGCCATGGCCACCATCACGGCATTCGTGGCCATTGTCTTCTTCGCCGGCTTGGCATTGCAAGTGACCGAATCCGGCTTCGTTCCAAACCGCTTCGGAGGCACTCACTTTCTCGAATACATATTCGAGGTCGTCTCCGCACTGGCCACCGTCGGCCTGAGTACGGGCATGACGGACAGCCTTTCCGGCACAGGTCAAATGCTCTTGGTGCTGTTGATGTTCCTCGGTAGACTCGGGCCACTGGTCGTCGGAGCATCCCTGATCGGGGAAAGCACGCCGCTGGCCAAGACTTTTCCTCAGGAACGCATCCTCGTGGGGTAGCACCGACGCAGGAGATACGATGTGAAGAAAACCATCGCCGTCCTCGGGCTCGGCGTCTTCGGGCGCGAGATCGCCGGGCGTCTGGCCAAGATCGACCGTATCGACGTCGTGGCCTTCGACTACAGAGAAGAGGCCGTTGAGCGCATTGCGTCCGAAGTTCCTCGCGCAGTGATCGCCGATGTCGGCGACGCGCAGGTTCTCGCCAGCGAAGGCGCAGACTCGTGGGATGCTGCGGTCATCGCACTGCGGCGACACTTCGACACCACGGTGCTCGTCGCTCACCGCCTGCGCAAGGTCATGCCCGAGGGAAGTCGCATCGTCGCTCTCGTCGACTCGGCAGCCGAAGAGAGCGCGCTCAAGGCGCTCGGTGTGGACCAAACGCTCTTTCTCGAACGAGACAGCGCGATCACGCTCTCCAAGACTCTAGCCAACCCGCTGCTCGACCTTTTCGTCGATCTCGGACCGGACATCGACATGGGAGAGCACGAAGCTCCTGAACCCTTCATCGGCAAAAGCCTCGAAGATCTTTCGCTCAACTCCTCGTTCGGCCTCACCGTCGTCGCCGTCAAAAGCCCCGCCGGCGAAGACAACGACGGCGAGGTGCGGTACGAGACGACCGTTCCGCCGGATCCCCGACGACCCTTCATCCCCGGCGACCGACTGCTGCTGCTTGCGCCTCCACGTGCTCTCGAACGCTTCGTCAGGCACTTTCTGGAGTAGAGGGACGGTTTCTCGACAGCGTGGCCCAGGCCGCGGCGATGGCGTGTCCCCAGTGCTCGCTGTTCATCCCGGCATCGAGCACCTCCTGCACCGCCGGATCGCTCGATCTCGCCGCCAGACGCAGTGCGAGAATCGTCGCTTGGTAGCTCGGCCCGCTGTCGGCTTCAGCGCCCTTTTCCCAGGCCGTCTTCAGGGTCGCGGCATCAACATCGGATGCGAGATCGAAGAGCGCTCCAAGGGCCTCCTTTCGCACATGCGGATCATCGTCGCCCGCCAATCGGCGCAGGAAACCACCGAGTTGGGATTCATCTTGAGTTTCGGACATGGCCAGCGCTGCAGAATACCTCGTCTCTTTCGAATCCGAGGCCACTGCCTCCTCTACCACGCGAAGCAAGGCCTCATCTATCGCCCCGAGACGGATCAGCGAGCGTACGGCGACGAGTCTTGCGACGGGATCTTTCGATGAGAGATAGCTCCGAAGCTCACGTTTTGCATGATCGCCGCCGATATTCCCCAAGGCATCGAGCACGGCGACGACGTTCTCGCGATACTTGGCGTACTTCACGATCGCCGCGAAGTCCTCCTCTCCACCCACCTCCGACAAAGCGAGCAAGGCCGGAGAACGCTTCGCCCCGTGCAAGTTCTCGAGTGCCCCGAGCAGTGCCCGGCGCGCCGCATCGCCTCCGGTCTCCGCCAAACAATAGAGCGCCGCCTCGACCGTCCCCTCATCCTTCGACCGCAGATCCGCGATCGCCTGCTCGACGACGGTGCTTTCGCCCAAGGCATAGAGAGCACCGCAATCTTCCATCGACAAGCGCCCGTCCGGGTCCCGCAAACGTTCGAGCAGCATGTCCCGGCCCGCGTCGCGGCCTTGGCGTGCAAGGCCGCGGGCTGCTGCAAGCTGCACCGTCGGCGCGCCGCTGCCGATCAAAGCCTCGACCTTCTCCAGCAAATCCTCATCTTCCCAATCGAGCGCCGTCTTGACGGCTGCGCTCTGCCGGGCTTTGCTGCCCGAAGAGAGCGCCTCGTCGACCTTTTGCCGTGCCTCACCCGAGTCCGGGTAGTGCACCGCCTCTGCGATGATCGTCGGCACGTTTCCCCCACCGGCAGCCCATGCTTCTTGAAGAACG
>JALUUK010000214.1 GCA_027021395.1 Acidobacteriota bacterium | reverse complement strand
CCAGAGCCCGCGCGACCTCGGCGCAGTCGCCTATGCAGCGATAGAGCGCCAAGGATCTTTCGTAGCAGGCCACCGCAGATGAAAAATCCCCTTCTTCGGCGTGCAGGTTGCCCGTCACAGCTATCGTTCGGGCCTGAACGCGTGGACTCAGTTGCCCGTGGAGGGTTTCGAGTTCTCTCGCATAGAGCCTAGCGGAGAAAGAATCGTCTGATAGCTGCCCAATCAGTACCAGTGTGGCCATGGCATTCGCTTTTCGCTCAACGTCGGAACTCTTGCGGTTGAGCACGCGAAGGCAGCGATCCGTCGCGAGTCGGAAATTCCGTAGTCGCGCCAAGAGATACCCTTGCCAGATCAGCACATCCGGCAAGCGGTGATCGTCCACGGCTGGTGGGTCCTGTATCAAAAGCCAGTCGTGAGCCGCATTAAAGATCTGTAGGCTCTTGGCGAGATAACCGGAACGTGCGATGCGTCGTCCTTCTTTGAAGAGCGATTCGTAGTTCTTGCCGGTAAAGTCGGTATCTTCAGAGAAGTTGGCATGTTGGATGATTTGGTCGATTTCGTCGAGGGAGATGCCTAGGCAGATCGCAATGGCCGACATGGTCGGTGTTCCGAGAACGGCTTTCCCTCGCTCCATCCGCGAGAGTGAAGATTCCGTCAATTCGAATCCGAAGCTGGTGACTCGTTCGCAGAGATCGTGCTGGGAAAACCCTCGTGCCTCCCGCAATCGCCTCAAGCGGCTGCCGACCTCGCGCGAAACGCGAGCCTCGATCTTCTCCGAATTCATACAGGGATCCTCATACAGAAATCAAGAATTATAGTATATGACATTAGGATTCTATCTGAGCGGGAAAACTCGCGTCAAGAGGCGGATGGACCTAGGCAGAGCGCGCGTCACGAAAGCGACGACATCGGGGTAACGGTCTGCCGGTGCGGTGTGGAGATTATCCGGCAAATCGGGCGGCAATCGAATCGGTCCGTCGAACCCGGCGATATTCTCTTTCCGCTATCCGGCTGGCCGGATTGGAACGTAGGCGGTGAGGTCTAGAGTCGGAACGATGTACCAAGCGCCAACACCGCGAAGGGCAGACCGAGGTGCTGAGAAGATCAGCCCCGGGAATTTCGGAGACGTTTTTTTTATCCCACATACCATTGGGAGGGACTCCTGGCTCCGATGACGCGCAGCTTCGAATTCTGCGGGTGGGTTTTTTCAATCGGTTCGTAACTCCTCCGGTTGTCGTACCAGTCGAGCCATCCGAGAGTCGCCCACTGCGAACCGTGCTCCTCCTCGTGCTCTAGTACTAGGCGGACAGCGCGCTCTCGTAATCTCTTTGGAGGACCCGTTTTTTTTCATGACCCAATCCTCTCAAATCATAGGGTCCCCGGGAAAACAGGGACGGGTCGGTGACCGCGAAACGTCGGCATGCCCGGTTAGGTGCCGACGTTTTCCGCCGGGGCGATCGATTCCAAAAGGTCGGGGCTTGCCAACAACCCCCGACAATTCGTATCATACTCGCCATGCGGAGAACGAGCAGAGAGCGAGCGCTGCGGCTGATCGAGGAGAAGGGGCTCACCCGTCCTAGAGATCTCGAAGCCCACGGCATCACCCGGGCGCAGCTCGCTCGGCTGGTCGAGGAGGGGCTGGTCGTGCGGCAGGCCCGGGGCGTCTACGTCGCGGCACGGCACGCGCCGACGGCCGAGCACACTCTGGCGCACGTCGCCAAGCGCGTGCCGAACGGAGTCTTCTGCCTGCTGACGGCGCTGCGCTTCCACGGCCTCACGACTCAGTCGCCCGCGGAGGTCTGGATCGCCCTCTCCGAGAAGGCGCGGCGCCCGCGCCTGGACTATCCCCGCCTGCGCGTGGCGCGGTTCTCGGGCGCGGCCCTGAGCGGGGGCATCGAGGAACACCGCGTCGAGGGCGTCACGATCCGCGTCTATTCCGCCGCCAAGACGGTCGCCGACTGCTTCAAGTACCGGAACAAGATCGGTATCGACGTTGCGGTCGAGGCGCTGCGCGACTTCAGCCGGAACCACCGTGGAGGCGCGACCGACCTAGCTCGCTTTGCTCGGATCTGCCGTGTCGCGCGTGTGATGCAGCCCTACCTAGACGCGATCGCATGAGCGGCAAGGCCAACCTCGCGGCTTCGGTCGCCGCCCGGCTATTGAACCGGGCGAAACAGACGGGCGACGACTACCAAACGTTGCTCACGAGCTATTGTCTGGAACGCTTTCTCTACCGGCTCGGCGTCTCCGATCTCCGGGATCGCTTCGTGCTGAAGGGAGCGATGCTGCTGCGGCTCTGGTCGGAGCGTCCCTACCGCGCAACCCTCGACCTGGACCTGCTGCGCCGGGGTGACGGCGCGTTCGATGCGATTCGGGAAGATCTTCGCACGATCCAAGCGACACCGGCTCCACCGGACGCGGTGGACTTCGACGGCGAGCGGATTCGCGTGGAGGCGATCCGTGCCGAGGACGAGTACGCCGGGACGCGCGCGACCCTGCGGGCCCGGTGCGGTCGCGCGCGCCTGTCACTGCAAATCGACATGGGGCTTGGCGACAGCGTCTGGCCCGCGCCACAGACATGCACCTACCCGACGCTGCTCGATTTCCCCGAGCCCGAGCTGCTCGCCTACCCGCGCGAGGCCGTGGTCGCCGAGAAGCTGGAGGCGATGGTGGTGCTCGGCGACCGCAACAGCCGGATCAAGGACTTCTTCGACCTGCACCATCTGGCCGGCAGCTTCGACTTCGACCGCGCCACGCTCGCCGAGGCGGTGCGGCGAACCTTCGAGCACCGCCGCACGCCGACTCCCGAGGAACAGCCGATCGCTCTGACGCGCGAGTACTGGGACAATCCGTCGCGGCCGGTGCAGGCACGCGCGTTCGCGCGGCGTGCGCAGATCGCGGTGCCGGAGGGCTTCGCGGAGGAATGCACACGCATGCTCGACGCGTTCCTCTCGCCGGTGCTCGAGGATCTGCGCGGCGGGCGGACGAGTTCAGGCACTTGGCCGCCCGGAGGGCCGTGGCGGATGCGGGGCCGGCGCGGCGAGGCGACGCCGTGAAGCGTGAATCGCAGTTCCTCTTCGCCGTCCGCGCCGCCCTCATTTCCGCCGCGGTGACGGGTAAGATCGGCATGCGGGAGGAAACCGTGTCGCAGGATAGGGAGGTAGGTCCATGAGCTTCGCCCCGCGCTTCTCGATCACCAACCCGATCGCCGCGGCGCTCACCCGGATCGAGCGAGCCCGGGGGTTCCTCGACGCGGCAAAGCTCTCCGAGGACTGGATCCGGCGCATGGGCGAGCGGGCGCTTGTGCTCGAGGCGCACCACACGACGCACATCGAGGGGACCCGGCTCACGCTCAAGCAGTCGGAGCACCTGCTTGCGGGCGAGGCGGTGCCCGAGGCCGACCCGGACGACGCGCGCGAAGTGCTCAACTACCGCCGTGCGTTCGAGTTCGTCTCCGGCTACCTGAACGAGGGCGGGCCGATCACCGAGGGTCTGATCCGCGAGATCCACCGGCGGCTGGTCGAGGGCGTGCGGGGCGGCGCGGCCGCCCCGGGGGAGTACCGAAAGGTGCAGAACTACGTGGTGAACTCCGTGACCGGCAAGGTCGTCTACAGCCCGCCGCCGGCCCACGACGTACCGATTTGCATGCGCGAGCTGGTGGAGTGGCTGAACGAGCCCAGCGACGTGCATCCGGTGCTCGCGAGCGGTGTGGCGCAGTTCCAGCTCGTCCACATCCACCCGTTCCTCGACGGCAATGGGCGCACCTCGCGTCTGCTCTCGACGCTATGCCTCTACCGTGCAGGCTACGACTTCAAGCGCCTCTTTGCGATCAGCGAGTTCTACGATCGGGACCGCCCCGCCTTCTACCGGGCGATCCAGAGCGTGCGCGAGCGCGACATGGACCTGACTGGCTGGATCGAGTACTTCGCCGGCGGGCTCGCCGCCCAGCTCGAGGAGGTCAAGGCGCGCGGGGAACGGGCCATCCAGTGCGATCTCCTGGCGCGGAAGCACGGGCTCTCGGACCGCCAGATGCTCGCCCTGGACCACGTGCTGGAGCATGGGCGGCTCGCCATCCAGGACTTCGAGGCCTGGTGCCCGGGCGTTCACCGCAGGACGCTCCAGCGGGACCTGAAGGCTTTGGTAGGGAAGGGACTCCTGGTCGAGCACGGAACGGGGCCGACGGATCCGACCCGGCAATACCGCGCTGGAGACCTGCTCTCGAAGGCCTTCAAGGAGCTGTGACAAGCTGTGACATCGTACTGTGACATGCCGTGACAGGAAACTGTGACACCGGCGGCTCTGCGGACCGGGAACCCGGGGTGCCCGAGATCTGATGCATCAATGCGGCGACCTTCTTCGGCCGATTCATGATGTGCAGTGTCGATCGATCATCTGCTAGCTCAAGAGGCGGCTCCTACACCTTTCCCCTTCGGTAGAGGCTTACTGCGACGAGTTACGACACCAACAAGGAAGAGGATTCCACTAGCCCGCGTCATGACTTGCTCTTGGCTTCGCCGGAGGTGGGCGAAGGGCAGGCGCTAGCGCTGAGAAGATAAGGATGCCCAGCAGAGGCAGGGTGTCTAGCAGATGAGAATTATCGAGAGGGTGTGGAGCCAGAGGCGAGGATTGAACTCGCGACCTGCTGATTACGAATCAGCTGCTCTGCCACTGAGCTACTCTGGCGAGTGGGGAAGCAGGGGCCGTCGCGCAGACTCCCGATGAGGCGCGGATTCTAGCGGGAGGGGGGGGCGACTGCCACTCGCCGGGCTCGGAGGCCGAGGGGGAAACGAAAGCGCCGCGGAGGAGGATCGCGGGTGGGGGATCCGGTATCTTTGCCGCATGAAAACGCGGCGATTCGTAGATCGATATCCGGAGGCGGAGGCCTGGACCGACGAGACGACGGTCGTCGGAGCGGGGATCGTCTTCGACGGTGAGATCGAGACCGACGGCACCGTCGTCGTCGCCGGTAGGGTTCGTGGGCCGCTGCGTTCGGGCGCTCTGGTGATGGTCACGGCGGGCGGTGTCGTCCAAGGGAACGTCTCGGCGAGATCGATGGTGGTGGAAGGCGCCGTCGAAGGTGACATCACCGTGAAGGAGAACTTCGAATTGCGGCCCTCCGGGCGTGTGCGGGGGGATCTTGCGGGCCCATACGTCGCGATGGCCGAGGGGGCTTACCTCAAGGGGCGTATCCATGCCGAGCACACACGGGTGCATCGCTTTCGAGAGCGCCGACATGGATCCGGTTGATTTCTAAGACCTCCTCGCCGGAATCGAGCGAATCCAGCCGAGTTGCAGCTTTTCGCGGGGTCCATCCTTTCGCCCGCGTTCGGGCACTCCCGCTTCGAACTTCCACCTACGGTCTCGGAAGTCGCTCTGAGGCGGCCGCACGGCTTCGGCCCCGCGGCCGGCCACGGCTCGATGCGTCAAGGGCGGCATGCCGCGGTCGCGGAACCTATTCATAGGTGCATGGAGCATGCGAAGAGCGGTCTGAGATTCGAGGCGCCGCGGCCGCGCACGGCCTTGCGTCGACGCACGGTGGTGGCCATGGCCTGTTCTTCGCTCTTGGGCATCGCGGCCTCTGAAGCGTTGGTGGCCGGCTCGCTGATCGGATTTTCGCTAGGAGTCGCCGGCTCGGCGACCTTCGCCTTCCTAGCGCTCGAGCAGTGGCGGAGGGCGGAGGCCAAGGGTTCGCCCCTCGTTCTCGACGAGGCGGGTATCCATGTCGACGATGGGGTGGGTCCGCCCATGGAGATCGCTTGGGCGGGCGTGCGCGAGATCCGAGTCGAGCGGGTGCTCGGGATGCGCTCCGTGGTGGTCTACATGCAGAGCATGGAAGATGCGCAGGTCCTGCCGCGCTCCTGTCACGAAGGCGCGCCCGCGGAGTGGTTGGCCGGCCTTCTCGAGACCTTTCGCTACGAGATGATTCGCTCCCGCCGTACCGGCTGAGCCGCTCTGCGCCGCATCCGCAATGCGGGTAGACTGCGGCGCATGAAGAACAAACGGCATTCCATCACACCTTCCTTCGTCTCTTTCTTGATCCTCGCGCTTCTCTTTGGCGGGCTCTCTTTTCCGGCCGCCGCGGTCACGCCCGAAGTCGATCCCGCCGAACCTCTGGAATTCACCACTGAGAGCGGTATGCGGGTCCTGCTCTTGCCGCGGGCCGGTTCCGGCATGGTGGTCACCGCGGTCACGGTGGAAGCCGGTTCCCAGGACGAGCCGGAAGGGCGCGCCGGACTGTCTCACTACCTCGAGCACCTGCTCTTTGATGGCCTGACCATCGATGGAAAAACGCTCGACGAGCGCGGCGTCACCGAAGCCTTCGAGAACCTCGCGGCCTACGTCAATGCTTTCACTCGGCCGCAGTCGACCATCTACTTCGTCCTGACGCCGAAAGAAGAGGCGCTTGCGGCCACCCGCTTGTTGGCGGCGATGCTCTCCAAGTCCACGCTGACCGAAGAAGCGTTCGAAAAAGAAAGAAAGGTCATTCTCGAGGAACTCGCGCGCGAGCAGGCTCTTTCGTCCCACCAGGGCGACGATTCCGATCCGGATCTTTCGGCGCTTTGGAGCGGCACACCCTTTGCGGAAAATGCTTCCGGCAACGAAGAAGAGGTCAAGCAGGCCACGCGCGATGAAGCCGAGCGATACTGGCGCACTCGCTACGTTCCGTCCGGCATGCGCGTGCTGATCGCCGGCGATCTCGAGATCGACGGGCTGCGGGCGGTGCTCGCTCCGTTGGCTGAGCTTCGGGCCGGGGATCCTCTGCCGGAGCGCCCCGATTCGCTCTCTTGGCCGGGATGGGGGCAGTGGATGGAAAGTCCCTCTTCGCAGAATGCCGATGACGGGGAGAGTGGCGACGAGGGGGGAGTGTTGGCTTTGGCTTTGGCGCTCCCAAAGGAAGCGAGCGCGTTTTCCGCACGCGTGGATCTTCTCGCGCGTTGGCTCGAAAGCGAAAAGAGCCCGCTCGGTCGTTGGGCGTCTCGAGTCGACGCCCGGCTCGCCGTCGCGGTTTCTCACCAAGATCCGCGGGCATTCATGCATATCAACCTGAGCTTCGTCGGGGAGGTTCCGAAGACGCCCGAAGAGATGCTCAGCGAGATCCTCGCAGCCATCGGCGAGGCCCGTCGAGGCCCGGACGAGCATGCCGCCCGCTCGCTGCAAGATGAGATGCGCGCCGAAAAGGCCGTTGCGAGTCAGCGCCTGCACTACATCGCGGTGCTCGAAGGTGAGCGCATGGCGGCAACGGCGGGTCCGTTGCTGGATGTCCTTCAACCGGCACCGGTCGCCGGGTCCGAGATCAGCGCATTGGCCGAGCGCTGCTTCGCCGACCCCGCTCCGCGATTGCGGGCGATCTGGGCGGAACGGGGCGCGCCGCAAGACGAGCCCTCGAGCGAAGTCGCGAAGACCGCCCCATGGAAGGCGCTTCCCAAGGCGGCGGTTTTCGATGAAGCGCCGGAGCTTCCCTCTCGAGCCGGTCCTTTTGCTTCCGAGGTCGGAACCTTCGACAACGGCCTGACGCTCGCGGTTGCGCACGAAGCCGGCAGCCCGACCTTCGGCTTGCATCTGCTGGTGGCGGACCGTGCGCTGCGCGAAAAAACGGCGGGCGCCGCAGATCTATTGCACCGCCTCTTGGGCGAAAAAACCGCGCTCTCCGACGACGATGGGTTGGCGCGACGCCTCGCACGCGCCGGGATCACTCTGAAGACCGCCGACGTGCCCGGAATTCCCTACGACGATTACTACAACTCTCCGGAGTATTCCTACGTGCGCATGGAAGGTCCTGCCGGTTCGCTGGAAACGGCCGTCGTCCTGCTTGCCGAGATGATTCGCACCGCCGAGTGGAGCGAGACCTCATGGAAACACGCTTACGATAGTTGGAAGAAAGCTCGAGGAGCTGCCAAACGCCAAGGCTCGAGCATCTCGGATCGCTTGATCGGAGCAGAGCATCCGCTGACGCGCTCCGTCGCCGGCTCCCCCGATGATCCGGATCTCGAGCCGAACGATATTCGTGACTTGCTCGGCGCGTGGCCCGACGGCTATTTCGATCCTTCGCGGTTGGTGCTTTCCATCGTATCTCCGCTGCCCGCAGCGCATGTGCGCGATATCGTCTCCGACACGCTCGGAGAGGGGCCACCTCGTGCTCCTCGACGCGGCCCCTGGCCTCCGCGTTCCGAAAAAGCGGCGGCCACGGACGAGACGCCCTCGGAGGAAGCCGCTCAGTGGTCGTTGCAGTGGGGCAAGATCGTCACGGTTGCCGAAGAAGATCGCGCGGCGCTGCTGGTTGCGGTGTCTTCGCTTTCCGACCGCATGGTGGCCTTGATCCGCGAGAAAGAAGGACTCTCCTACAGTCTGGGCGCCAATGTGCGTTCGCTGCCGGACGGGTCTTGGCTGATCGCTGCCGGCGTGGGCACCCGTCCACAAAACCGCGCGCGGGTCGAGGAAATCTTCGAGCAGATTCTCGTCCGCGGGGCGGAAGATCTTCCCGATGCCGCATCGTTGCAAAGGCTGCATGCTCGCGCTCGCCGTTCGATCTTGATGAAACGGCTCTCTGCGCAGGGTCGAGCGTTTCAACTCGGGCTCGCGGTCTACCGCGGACCCGGATCGAGCGTGTCGGTCTCCTTGAAGGATCGCGCCGCCGTGACTCCCGAGGCCGTGCAACGGGCGTGGAAGCGCTATCTGGCTTCCGGGACTTTCGAAGCCGCCGTGACGGCGCGCTGAGCCCATCGTTGAAAGAATCGGAGTCAGGACGCGCCGCCCTTTTCGTCGAGACTTTCTTCGGTGAATCCCACAAGAGTTTCGCCGAGGGCTGGCCGGCACGCAGTCGTCACGACTGGGAATTGATCTCGCTTCCAGGGGATCGCTGGAAGTGGCGCATGCGCACCGCCGGCTTGGCACTCGGCGGGCGTCTCGCCCGCCTTTCGAGCCACCCGGAGGTCGTCGTGGTTTCCGGCTTGGTCGATCTTGCGCACTTGCGTCATTTTTCCGGGGAACGCGGAGCGCTGCCGCACTTGGTTTATTTTCACGAGAATCAATTCTCCTATCCGCGTCCCGTCGGCCAAGCTCTCGAGCGAGGTTTTGCGGTCGCACATCTCGCAACGCTGATGGCGGCGGATGCCGTGGCATGGAACTCCGTCTCGCATCGCGAAGCGATGCTCGCCGGTCTGCGTTCGTTTCTCGAGGACCTTCCCGAACCGGTTCCTGAAGGCGTGGAAGAGAGAACGCGGGCTCACGGCTCGATTCTGATGCCGGGCATCGATTTCGATGGTTTCCCCGCGCCGCGAGCGCGCCCCGTCGGCGTTCCCCCGGTCATCGTTTGGAACCACAGATGGGAAGAAGACAAGAGGCCGTCTTGCTTTGCCCGCTTGCTGTCGAGAATCGATGCCGCAGGCCGCGATTTTCGGCTGATTCTGCTCGGGACGACTCAGCAGGTTCGCCCGAAACCGCTCGAAGAGATCGAGGCGCGATTCGCCGCCAAGATTCTTCATGTCGGAACCGCTCGCACCCGCGGCGAGTACATCGAGCACCTTCGTCGTGCAGACATCGCCGTTTCCACCGCCGATCAGGAGAACTTCGGTTATGCGGTGCTCGAATCGATGGCCGCCGGTGCCGTGACTCTGATGCCGCGCCGACTTTCCTATCCCGAGATCGTGCCGGAGAGCCTGCACGGCGTTCTGCTCTACGATTCGCAGCGCGATCTTCTCGCCCGCATCTTGCAGTTCCTAGATGATCCCCGGAAGATCGACGAACTCAGGCCGATCGTCATGCAGCGGGCGCGCGAGCATGATTGGGCGCACCGCGTGGATGCGCTCGATGCTTGGGTCGATGAAGGAGCGGTAGTGCATGCGCGGAAAGGGTGAAACTCATGCGGTGGCTCCGGTGCGTGCCGACCTCGTCGGCGGCACGCTCGATCTGTGGCCGCTCGGTCTGCTGCATCCCGGTTCGGTGACCGCAGCGGTCTCGGTTTCGATGACCGTGAGCGCGAGGGTCGTAGCGGCTTCTACGACCTCGATTCATTCGATGGATCTCGCGCGCCGCATCACCTTCGACCCGAGCGGAACAAGCCTGCGCAGGGGTCGACTCGAGTTCCTCGAGCGCATCGTCCGCGAGCTATTCGCCGACCGGCACGTGGCGCTGACCACGCAATCCTCCGTTCCCGCAGGTTCCGGACTCGGTGGATCCTCGGCACTCGGGGTGGCCGCGGCGGCTGCCTTGACGGCACACGGCGGTCGTCCGGTACGGCGTGCGCATCTCGTCGCGCTCGTGCGCGATATCGAAGCCCAAGTGATCGGCATTCCCACCGGGACGCAGGATCACGTCGCGGCGGTGCGTGGCGGCTTGACCATCACCAGCCATCGTCCGGGAATGCCGCGGGTCGAGCGACGGACGGGTCCGCTTCTTCGTGCGTTGCGGGATACGCTGATCCTGGTCGATTCCGGTACGGTCCGGTCTTCGGCGCCGTCCAACTGGGACATGTTTCGCCGACGTATCGACGGCGATCCGGCGGCGCGTCGTGCGCTCGATCGCGTGGTGCGGGCCGGTATCGACGGCGTTGCCGCTCTAGACGAAGCTCCCGCCTCACTGCGGTCCTGGACGCGCTTGGGACGCGCCATGCAGCGCGACCTCGATGCGCGCAGAGAGTGGTCGCCTTTGGTCTTGACACCCGAACTCGAACGAGTCTTCGCGATTGCAGCCGAAGCCGGTGCTCTCGGTTGGCGTGTCTGCGGGGCGGGCGGCGGAGGATTTGCGGTGGTCTTGACGCGTCCCGGTCGCCGCCGCGACGTCGTAGAAGCGCTTTCCGCCGCCGGTTTCCAGGTTTCCGGCGCTCGTCCTACGGCCCGCGGGTTGACCGTCCACCGCGCGCAGCGGCCGTCTTCGGCGAGAGCTACCGAACGGTGAGGGGGATGTGCACGGATTGGGAGCCCGGCGCGCAATAGCCGCTGGACTTGACGCAATAGAAATACTTCAGTGTGGCCGAAAGGGCTTTCTTGCCGCGACCGCCTTTCTTGGCGGTGACGAAGAACTCGAGCGGCGGCACGACCTTGAACCCGTTTTTCTCGATGTCTTCCGGAAGTTCGCGAGTTCCGACGAAGACTTCCTGCGTGGCGGTCTCGAAGTCCGTGACATCATCGAGTTTCAGCGTGATGCCCGGATAGCGATTGAGCTCGATGCCCTTCGGAGGCTCGATCGTGATGCGCACCTTGATCGCATCGCCGACCGAGGCTGTCGAGGGCGTTTGGGTCGATTTCACCGTCATTATCGGCGCTTTTCCGCCTGGACGGGCTGCAAGGGCGTCGTGCGGTCCAAACGCAGCGACAAGCAGGAATAGTACGAGAAAAATGCGGCGCATCGTCACCTCCATTGGCAATATAGCCGACGCAGCCCGCTGTTGCCGCTCGATCAGTGGCGCAAAGAGCGGTTTCGGCGTAAAACCCACGCGGGTGGTTTGGCTCGAGATGGGCCTGGAGATGGGCATCTTGCCGGGGGTTGACCCTTCGTGCCCGTCCCCATGCGGACATCTCGGGACGAGCCCGAAGCTCATCGCCCGCGCTTGGATCGACGGCGCCGAGACTGGGTCGAGCGAGATTGGATAGGCGAGATTGGATAGGACAGTGCCGAGATTGTCCGTGTCCCCAGACCGGAGGAGTTGCCATGCACGTTGCACGTCGCCCCCTTCCATTCCTGCTATTGACGATGGCTCTCACCATGGCCTTCAGTGGGGCCGCTCTTGCCGGTGAGAGGATCCATTTCAAGAACGGCCACTCTTTCATCGTGCGAGGCTCCTATGTCGAGGGCGACATGGTTTTCCTCACGCTGCCGGACGGTTCGACGATTGGTTTTCCCAAGGATCTCATCGCCGAGGTGGAAGAAGACAAAGACGTCGTGCGTCGCGAAGCCGGCCGGGGAGGCGGCCGAGGGAAGACCTACCGGGAACTCGAGGGCTATCGCCGTTGGGCCGTGGCAACGGGTCAAGCGACTCGGCTGATCGGACAGGGGTCGCTCTCTTCCGGGGGGTCGGGTCAGAAAGTCACGATCGGATACTCACGGTACGGCAGCGGCTGGGGCGGTACGCCGCAAAGAGCGAGCAAGGGCGCTCGCGGCATTTCCGTATTCGATCGGACGTCGAACTCGGCAACGTCGCATGCTGCAGGGGGTATCGGGACCGATATTCCCAAAGCGAACCGTACGAACACCGGTGCAAACGGTGATATTCAGAACATCCAACTGCGTCGTCCCATGGTTTTCGATCCCGATGATGAGCGCAAGCAGTAGTTGATCATTGGGCTGACGGGACCGAATTGTGCCGGCAAGGGCGAGGTCGCGGCGATTCTCGCCGGGCTCGGTCTGCCGGTGTTCTCTCTTTCGGATATCGTTCGCGAGCAAGCCGCACAACGCGGAATGCCGCCGGATCGGGAGAACCTGATCGCCATCGGTCAAGAACTCCGGCGGCTCGAAGGGCCGGGTGTTCTCGCGGAGAGGTTGCTGCCCAAGTTGCCGCAGCACGCGGTCGTCGATTCCATTCGTTCGCCTTTCGAGGTTCAAGTGCTCGCGGCTCGCGACGATTTTCGGCTCGTTGGAGTCGATGCTCCACGCGAAATCCGCTGGAAACGGGCTCTTGCGCGGGGTCGGATCGGCGATCACGTGGATTTTGCCACCTTTGAGGAACAGGAAAAACGCGAAAACCAAGATCGCGAGGACTCTCAGCAAGTCGGCAACACTCTCGCCATGGCGGATTTCATGGTCTACAACGAGGGGGAACTCGCAGAACTCGAGGCTCGGGTCCGTTCGATTCTCGAAGCCTGGATCTGACCGGTTGGGAGGCTCCCTATATTGTCGTAGGGTAGCGCGAACCCGCAGACATCCGTGATAATGCACTGCTCGAGGCCCTTACACCGAAGGAGACCGAGGTGGCGGAACACGTCTTTGATGACGGTCTTGACCGTCAGGCGCACGAAACGAGGGCCGAGGGGTCGTCGCGAATACTGGATCGAATCCACTCGCCGAGTGATACGCGCGGCCTGGATCTCGAAGGACTAGAGACCCTGGCGCAGGAGATTCGCGCGTATCTGGTGCAGACCGCATCCGACAAGGGCGGGCATTTTGCGCCGAGTTTGGGGACGGTCGAGTTGACGCTTGCGCTCCACTACGTCTTCAACACGCCGCACGATCGCATCGTTTGGGATGTCGGGCATCAGGCCTACACGCACAAGATCCTCACCGGGCGAAAAGAGCGGATGCCCACAATCCGCCAATACGGCGGGCTTTCCGGTTTTCTCAAACGCACCGAGTCGGAGTACGACTGTTTCGGTGCCGGGCATGCCTCGACCGCTCCCTCTGCGGCGGCTGGGATGGCGGTCGCACGCGATCTCAAGAAGGAAGACCGCAACATCATCGCCGTCATCGGCGATGGCGCCCTGACCGGGGGTCTCGCTTTCGAAGCGTTGAACAATCTCGGCGCAGCGGGGCATGACATTCTCGTCATTCTCAATGACAACGCGATGTCGATCTCTCCGAATGTCGGGGCGGTTGCACACTACCTCACTGCGGTCACCGCGCATCCGTACTACCGCAAGATGAAGCGTGATGTGCATACCGTGCTCGAGAAGATGCCGCGCGCGCTGCTGTCGATGGCCGAGTTCGCCAATCGCCTCGAACAGGGAATCAAAGGCGCGCTGGTCCCCGGAGCCCTCTTTCAGGCCCTAGGCTTTTCATATCAAGGACCCATCGACGGACACGATCTGGCGGAATTGACCAGCGTGCTCGGGATGATCCGCGACGGCGTCAAGGGACCCATCTTGCTGCATGTGCTGACTCAGAAGGGGAAGGGCTACTCCTTTGCCGAGGCTGATCCGGTGAAGTGGCACGGCGTCACCCC
>JALUUK010000213.1 GCA_027021395.1 Acidobacteriota bacterium | reverse complement strand
ATCACGGACCGAAAGTCATGCTGATCAACGGACATGCCGGCTCGGGCGGCGACGCTTTCCCGGCATACTTCCGTGCCGCGGGGCTCGGCAAACTGATCGGCACGCGAACTTGGGGCGGACTCATCGGCATCGCCGGCAGCCCGGGAATGATCGACGGCTCCGGAATCACCCTGCCCTCTTTCGCCTTCTACGAAAGCGACGGAACCTGGGGAATCGAGGGCCATGGAGTCGACCCCGACATTGAAGTCATCGACGATCCGGCATTGATGGTCGATGGCGGCGATCCGCAGCTCGATGCCGCCATCAAGCATATTCTCGGCGAATTGCGCTCCAAGGCCTACAAGCCGCCCAAGCGCCCGCGCTATCCCAATCGCAGCGGAATGGGCATCGCCCCCGCCGACAAGTGACGCCACCGAGCACTCTCCGCGGTGATTTCGTGAGCCGTTGGGGCCGATGGCCCCGGACGGCTCGCGAATCGGTCGGTGTGGAAGCCGGCGTCAGGGAGCGAGCTTGGCCGCTAGACGAGGATGCTGCATGCCGTACGGCGCTTGAGAGTGGAAGCGGCGTTAGGGAGCGAGCTTGGCCAGCGCGGCACGGTACGACGCGGCGGGATCTTCCGGAGGCGATACGCCGATGGGCGGATTCAGCCGGGCATAGAGCTGATGAACGAGGACTTCGGCGATGCGATGCCGCGCTTCGTGCGGATCGACTCCACCGGCGACTAGACGATCGAGAGTCTGCCGGGTCTCGGGAGGATTCTCTTCGCTGATTTGTTTTTCGATGACCTCGTGAAAGTGAATGTGCAGGAAGGGGTTGCTCTCTTCGCTAGGCTCTTTCCCCTCCCAGTACTCGCGAAAGTGTTCATGCTGTTCGAGCAACGCGAGCAGGCGTTGCTCTTGCGGAGCGAAGAGGTCTTTCTTTGCACGATCCTTCCAGAGCCGACGAATGGCGGCACGACCCGCCTCCGCGAGACGCCGCATCTCCTCTGCTCTTGATTTCTCGACCATCATTTACGCTCCACCTTCACATCGAGGGGGTCTTCGACCCTGCCGCGATCGCGCGAGAACAGAACGTTCCCTCCGGACCACAAGATATCGCTCTCGCGCGCCCACTCCGCACCGTGCTCGGACAAATATCGACCGAGTTCCACGAGCGCTCCGGGCGAGAGTGCATCGAGAACACCCAGCGTGCCTTGCATCTCGCTCCCCCCATGAGGCATGACGACGGCGAGTGCTGCGGCGGAAGAGCGCACCTCGCGACCGGCCATCGCCAAGCTTTCCTCCTCGACGATGACGTCCGAGGGCCATCTATCCCTAAAGAGTTTGCCGATCTCCGGTACCGGCCGCCCGAAGATCCAAACGCGCCGCGCTGCAGAAAAGAGCGTCGCATCCACTTCCAGATCGCGTAGTACCCGGCGGGCTCCGAGGCCCAGCGTCGCCGTCAAGGAGCGCGCAGCCTGCTCGAATCGCCCCCCTCGCGACGAAGCGATCACGATCAAGTCCACCTTCGGATCCAGTATCAAACCCGCCAGCGCCGTGGGAACCTCCACGGGAGACAGACGGCGCATGACATGCATCGCGGGATCGACCTGAATGCGATCCGGAACAGAGGCCACGCGCATGCCCACTCGTGCCGTTCCTCGCACACAGGATGCGCGAGTATTGGAGATCTGCTCTCCGCTGAGGATCATCACCGGAAGATTCAACCGCCAAGGTCCGCCGCAGGCGATGGTCGCTTGCATCCGCAGATCGTCTTCATCGCCACGCACGATGGCGCGCTTGACTTCGAGCGCGGGAGCACCCGCGCGTTCCGTCCACTGCTCGAAGAACCAAGACAAGTCCCGACGCACTTGCATCGATGCGATGCTCGAAAAAGCACCCCACGAAATTCGCCGATGACGGAATTTGGAATAGATCGTGCGCATCACGACGGCGAAATCCTGCTCTCCGATTCGCTCACGCAACATGTGAAAGACCATCGCCCCCTTCGACCGCAAGATCGCGCGCTGCGCGGGCGTGCGCGCTGCCCCGAACGCATCCAGCGGTGGCAGTTCCGCCAGTGCAACCTCTTCGCCGGGATCCACCAGCAGGGCGTAATCTCGCAGCAACCCCCTCCGAAAAACGCGATACCCGCCCGGTTCCGCTCCCGCTCGGCGGTGATCCGAAAGATAGGTCAATAGCCCGGGCAGCCAGTCTCCTCCTTTGGGATCGCGGTACACGGCGTGCTTCCACCACTGCTGCATCACGAGCCGCTCGAAAGCACCGTCGTCCCCCACCGCGCGCAACATTTCGTCGCGATCGAGCGCGATCACCGACGGCCCGCTGCCACGATCGGCATGCGACGCCTCGATGATGCGCAGCGATTTCCAGGGGAGCGGCCCGATGCTTCGTACATTCTCTTCCACGAGCTTGCGCACGCGGCGCAGCACGAGTGAAGCCGTTCGGCGCTCGACTCGGTCGGAAAACAGCACTTCGAGGCGAGCCCCCTGAAAATCGACGCCGACCTGCTGCCAGGTACCGACGGCAAGAGGCAAAGACTCGAGCGGAACCCCCGGCCGAAAAAGCCGGCGCCGCACTTTCTCCGAGCCCTCCATCGAGGGATGCATGGGGCCGGCGGAAAGTACCCTGCGATCGACCGGCCAGGTGGCGGGCGTATGCACTTCTAGAGAAAAGAGCGTCGGTACGTCGCGAACGAGGGGGTACCAAGCGCGATCTCCCCACCAAACCCGTGGTGCATCCCAGGCACTCCCCATGGCTTTGGGAGAGCCGGAACCTGCGCGCGACACCCAGGTCACCTGCAATCGATCGCCTTCCGCGGAGGCCTCTTTCAAGACGACCTTCCAGCGCCCCGACCCCTCGGCACCGGATTCTTCGAGCCGGGCTGCGATCTCTTGTCCCGATTTCGTCCGCACAGCCGCGCTCTTGGCCTCAAAGCGCGGGTCGAGGCGAAATTCGACCTCACGGACCGCAGCATCGAGGTCGAATAGCCCGCGCGCACTGACCCCGGCTTCGGTCAACCAAAGGCTGATCGTCGCGTGACTCGCGCCCGTGATCGGGGAATCGGCGGCATGAGCCGAAGTCGCCGAGCCCCCCTCCCACAGCGGCGAAACGATCGCAAGCAAGAGCAAACAATTTCGAGATACGGTCGATTGCGACATGGAATCATCCTAACCCGATTTCCCGGCAAGGCCCTCCCCTTTGCGGGGTGGAACGACCGGGCCTCGGCGTGCAAAATGGCGAGTCCCGAGGAATAACCCCGTTGAGTCGTTTTCGCGCCGTCGTCCCCCTCGCCGAACTCCCCCCCGGAGCCGCCCGGGCCGTCGAAGTTTCGGGATTGAAGATCGCGCTCTTCAATGTCCGGGGCGAGATCTTCGCGGTGGAGAACCGCTGTCCTCACCATGGCGTTCCACTCGACGATGGCGTCGTTCGCGGAAACATCGTGCTCTGCTCGATGCATGGCGCAGAGTTCGACCTTCGGACCGGCAAACACCTCTCGCTGCCGGCCACCTGCGACATCGCATCCTATGTGGTGCGCGTGAACGATCAGATGATCGAAGTCGCCGTGCCGGACGAAGCCGACTCGAGCACGAGTTGAGAGAAAGGACCTCGCCGAAGATGGCCGGAAAATACTTTGATGAACTAGCCGTGGGAATGACCATCACCCACGACCTCGGGCGCACGATCACCGAGGGCGACAACACGCTCTTTTGCGCTTTGACCTTGAACTCCCAGCCCTTGCACATCAACGAGGACTTTGCGTCCAAGACGCGCTTCGGAAAGCGTATCGTCAATGGTATCTTCACCTTGGGCCTCGTCGTCGGCATCAGCGTGCCCGAACTGACCGAAGGGACCATCGTGGCCAATCTCGACTACCACAAGGTCGTACATCCCCACCCACTCTTTCACGGCGATACGGTCTATGTTGAAAGCGAGGTCCTCGAGATGCGCCCTTCGAAGAGCCGACCCGACCGCGGCATCGTTCGACTCAAACACGTCGGCCGAAACCAGGATGGAACCGTCGTGATCGAAGTCGAGCGCAACGTACTTTTCCTTCGCCGCCCATCGGGACTTTCCTGATGGCTCGATCGGCGCGGCGCTGCTTTCTCTTCGTACCCGGTGACGACGAACGAAAGATCGAAAAAGCTGCGGGCCTTGCCGTCGATGCCGTGATCTTCGACCTCGAAGATGCCGTGGCGCCATCGCGTAAGGAAGACGCTCGCAGAGCGACCCGCGCCGCCCTGGAAAGGTTGCCTTACGCCGCCGAAGAGCGCGTCGTGCGCATCAATCCCGTCTCGACATCGCTAGCCGACGACGATCTCGATGCGATCGTCCCCGCACGCCCCGATGCCGTATTCCTTCCGAAGGTCGAATCGGCCGAAGAGGTACGCGCCGTCTCCACGCGACTGCTCGAAGCGGAACGAGCGAACGGCTGGGAAGAGCGAAGCATCCGCTTGCTGGCTCTGATCGAATCGGCCCGAGGCGTCATCGAAGCCGCCGCCATCGCAGCGGCCGATGAAAGGCTCGATGCTCTAGCCTTCGGAGCTGAAGACTTCACCAGCGACATCGGCGCCATCCGCACGACGGAGGGAGCGGAGATCGCGACGGCACACGGCACCGTCGTCTTGGCGGCTGCGGCCTACGGCCGGCAGGCCATCGATACGCCCTTCGTCGACCTGCACGATATGCAGGGCCTCGAAGCCGCGACCGCACACGCACGCAACCTCGGATACAGCGGCAAACTCGCCATTCATCCCCGTCAAGTTTCCGTGATCGAAGGCGTCTTCACCCCCGACGCAGAGACCGTTGCCGAGGCGCGGGCCCTGATCGAAGCCTTCGAAGCCCATGAAGAACGCGGAAGCGGAGTCTTCGCACATCTCGGCAAGATGGTCGATATGCCGATGGTGCGCGCCGCTCGGAAAGTGCTCGAGCGTGCGCAGGCGGCCGAACGCCGAGAGGACGCGCTCTGATGACCTCGGCGCTCTTGCACCTCGCGCATGCCGATGCCGGCGTCGCCTACGCCCACGTCGGCATGGCAGCCATCGCGCTATCGTCCGCGGCGAAAGCCTATCTCGCCCTATTCCTCGGCATCTGGGCTGCGACGCTCGGCGTACCGATTCCCGAGGAGGTGCCGCTTCTGACGGCGGGCGTTCTCGCTGCCATGGGAGTGATCTCCATTCCCGGCGCGATCGTGGTCGGCATGCTCGCCTGCTTCAGCGGAGATCTCTTCGTCTACGGCATCGGCAGGCGCATCGGCTCGCACATGGAAGATCATCCTCGTATTCGAAAGATGCTGCGCGGCAGGCATTTGCGAAAAGCCCGATACCTCTATGTGAACCGCGGCCCGTGGACGCTCTTCTTCGCCCGCCTGATGCCCGGCCTGAAGATGCCCTTTCTCTTTACCGCCGGCGCGCTGCGCATGCCGTGGCGGCGTTTTCTTCTCTACGATATCGCATCGATATGCTTGCTCGTCCCCGGCCTCGTCTTCCTCGCCTACCACTCGAGCATGAGTGCAGCTCAACTCACCGAGATCGTGCGCAAGTTCGGAGCGATTGCCGTGCCTGTCTTTCTCGGCCTGCTTGCCCTGCTCATCTTGGCGTGGGTCTTGGTCAGGCGTCAACGCCGACGCCACCGGGCCGGCGCATGAGCACGAGGGAGTTTCCGTGCGCTTCCTGATCGTTCATGCCCATTTTTATCAGCCCCCACGTGAAAACCCGTGGACTGAAGTCATCGAAAGACAAGCTTCGGCCACTCCGTACCACGACTGGAACGAGCGCATCACCGATGAGTGTTACCAACGCCTCGGAGCCGCTGCCGTACCCGGACCGCGAGACAAGCGCGTCGCCTTGATCAACCTCTTTGCCAGGATTTCCTTCAATATCGGCCCCACTTTGAGCACTTGGTTCGAGCAACACCGGCCGAGCGTGCTTCGCGATGCGATCGAAGGTGAAAGTGAAGCCTATCGCCGCAGCGGCTCGAGCCCTGCGTTGATGCAGCCCTACAGCCATCCGATTCTGCCGCTTTGCAACGAACAAGAAAAGCGCCTGCAACTCGCCTGGGGCAAGGCGGACTACCAACGGCGTTTCGGTCGCGACCCGGAAGGAATCTGGCTTCCCGAATGCGCCGTCGACCTCGAAACTCTCGAAGCTGCGGCGACGGCCGGTTTGCGTTACACCATCGTTGCACCCGAACAGATTCGGCGCATACGACCTCTCGATCAAGAGCAGTGGCAGGATACGAGCCACGGCCAGGTGGACACTTCGAAACCCCTGACGATCAAGCTGCCTTCGGGCAAGACCTTCTCGCTCTTCGTCTTCGAGAACGATCTCTCCCGTGGAGTCGCCTTCGGCTCCGCGCTGGAAAGCGGCGCCAAGATGCTTTCAGCCGTACAGGATGCCTTCGAGCGAAAGGGGGAGGATGCCTTGGTCCTGCTCGCGGCCGACGGCGAAACCTACGGCCACCATCAGCAGGGAGCGGAAGAATCCCTCGCCGATGGACTGATGCGCGTTCGCAGCACGGGATTGGCCCGCGTCACTCATCTCGGCGAGGTCTTGAGAAAGATCGAGCCCTCTCACGAAGCCGAGATCGTCACGCCTTCTTCGTGGTCTTGTCGGCATGGCATAGACCGCTGGCAGAAGGAATGTGATTGCCTGTCGGCCGATCGCCCGGAAAAGTGGAGCACCGCGTGGCGGCTGGAACTTCGAAACGCGATGACCTCGCTGCGCGACCGTCTCTTTGCGCTCGTCGATCGGCGGGGCGGCGAATTCTTCTCCGACCCTTGGCGGGCGTTGGAAGAGTATGGCGAGGTTCTCGTCCACCCTCCAAGCAATGAGAGAAGAGAAGCCTTTCTCGAAGATCATGCGCTCTCCGGCCTCGACGACGACAAACGTCGCCGAGCGTGCATGACGGCTCAGATGGTTCACCAGATGCTCGCCGCGACGACCTCCTGTGGCTGGTTCTTCGACGACCTCGCCGGAATCGAGGCGATCCAGGTCATCAAGCACGCCGCGCGGGCGTGTGAGCTCGCAGAGAGCACCTTCGATGTTGCGGTACAAAGCGATTTTCTCCACCGCCTCGAACGCGCGCACTCTCAGCGGGAGGATCGAGCGACCGGGGCTCGAATCTTCCTCGACGAGTCCCTTCCGGCACGTCGCGATCATCGGCACGCGATGATCGTCCACGTTCTGGCTTCCTTTTCTCGTTGCCTCCTGCATGCGGAAAGCCCCGCCGCGAGTAGTTCTCGGCATGGCTGCTATGCCGTCAACGACACCGTCGAACCGCAATTCGAATCGGCCGACGAAGAGCATTCCTTCAAAGGCAAGGTGGAAGTCGTTCAACTTCGCAACGGGAGCCGCTACGAAAACGACTTTCTCCTGACGATGAGCAGACCGCTCGGCCCGATCACGCTCGTCGCCGGAGGTGCAGCGATCGATCTGCAAAGCCCGCTCGCCGGAGAGCACATGCTCAAAGTCATCGCAGCCTGCGCAATCCAAGACATGTCGAAGCAAGCGGACCCCGAGAAAACCGCCGAGATCGATCGCTTGGTCGAGCTTGCTGCAACGGCCCGCAAACTCGGTGTATCACTACCTTCTCCGCTGATCGAATCGGTTCGCGGACGGGCGCGACTGCTGATCACCGCACTCATCGAGCGTTCTCCGACGAGCCTCGAACAGGACCTCGAAGAGATGCAGGCTGCTCTCGATGCGCTGCTTCATGCCGACATCGCATCCGAGGACTTGCTCGACACTCGACCCGCCGTCGAACGTCGCTTGGCGTACATGCTTTCCGCGCAACTCTCGCGCAAGAACGAGGCGCAGGCGATGATCGAGATTCTTGGCAAGGCAAGCCGGATTTTCGGAGAGCGCGTTCTCGGGCGAGCGCGACGCGTGCTCGTCGATCCGCAAAGCCGCGTCCTGCGGGCACGACGCGAAGTCTTTGCTGAAGCGACCGGCTTGACGCTAGACGCGCTCACCCCTCTCGACGGCCCGGTCCACCACACAAACGAAGACGCCCGCGACGCTTTCGCCTAAGATCCCGCAAGCAACGACCTCACGCATCCATCGCCACTTGCACGCTAGGGCCTAGTAGGACTTGCGGCGGCCCACCCCATTCCCGCCAACTCGGCAGCCAAAGCATCGCCTGACTTGGGAGTCCCCTTCAAATAGATGCGCAGCAAATCGGATACCAGCAAGGGATCCAGATCCGCGAAATCACTCGCCACCGTAATCAGCTTCTGGCCGCACCCTTCGCGCAGCTCTCTCTGCTCCATGGCCTTTTGCATGCGGTCGTAGAGGGTGTCCAAGACCGCTGGAGCCTCGTTCGAAAACGGTGCGACATCCGGGATGGTGAGTCTTGGCTCGGCATCGCCCCTCGCATCGAGCGCATCTTGTATCTTCATCAAGATTCTCCGTACGAATCTTGGATCGTCCAAGAACACGGACCATAGTGCGCTCTGGTAGTTGCGGCTGTCTCCCGGCAACTCTCTCGCCCGAGACTGCGCTAGGAGAGAACGCACCCTGTATTCCGGCTCGACAATGTGCTTGTCGCCCAAGAGCGATTGCCGGACGATTTCGGCGTATGGATGAGATTCAAGCTTGTACTCGTGTAAGTGATTCTTCTCCTCGCTCGCAAAAAATGCTGCCGTGAATTCTGCTCCTTCGATTTCGATCGTGTCCTGATAGAGGTACGCCTTGACGAGCGCCAGCACATCCTCCGTAACACTTGCGCTGTTTTCCGCCGCACCATCGTCGACTTGTGCAACCATCGCTGGAGCCATGAGCGCCACGATTCCCGCCACTACTCTATGAGACATGTTTCCATCCTTCCCGCGCCTAAGACTCGGACTTGAAGTCCGCGGCACCTACCTCTTCTGCAAGCGGCATGTGCCGCACTCGAGCTGCACTATCGGTTGCTCGAGATAGTGTATCAATCCACGGCCGGAAACTGTAGGAGGGGGGGCTTGTCAAGAGATGAATCCGATAATTTACAAAGTTCTCGCTTCGTTGCCCTCGCCTAGCTGAACCGCCGCGAACCGGAAAGTGCATTCCGACGGTGGAGACACCCGAGATCCCGCACCCGCCCTGATGAAGTCACCAAGCAATGGCCTTTTCTCCGGAACGAATGTCGATGGGCGCGCGAGAGCTTCCGTTGACGCGAACGGTGTAGACTCCGGGCGGGAGATCCGGGATCACCAGCGCGGAGCCGATCTGAGGAATCTCTCGGCGAAGGATCTGCGACAAGCCTTGAAGCACGATCATCCAGTCGACACCGGCGGTGTCGACGATCTCTACCTCGGTATCGAGCGAGGAAACCGGTACGACGAGGGTACCGCCACGACCGAGAGTGAGAGATATCGTCACCTCACCTTCTTCCGGCACTTCCACGGCGGTGTGAGCACTGCCATAGCCGGGGGCGACGAAGGTGACGGTTCCCGGTCCGGGTTGAGGATTGGTGCATTCGAAACGCGGTCCGCGAATTCCGGTACTCGAGGTGGAGGAACTCTTGAAGGCGCAGCGCAGCAACCCCTCGAGATCGCTCCTCTCGCCCGTGAGTTCGACCCGGAGCGTCAGAATCGCCTTGGGCTCGAGCTGGACGTCAAGCGGTGTCTCGCCGACACCGAGATCGACCTTTCCGTTCCAGGGTTCGAAGCCATCGGCCTGAACGGAAACATCAACGGGACCTTGCTCGGGAAGTGGAAGACGCAAGCGACCGCTGCTGCCGGTAGAACCCCATGCACACTTGCAGTTGCTGATCGTGTAGCGAAAGCTGGAGCCGCCTCCCGTTCGGATGACGCTTCCTGTCGACATCGATCGCGCAGCGGCGAAGCCCTCAGGGACGGTTTGTACGCCGGCACCCGCCACGGGGCGCCCATCTTCGTCCGTTACGACGACCTCGAGCAGCACCGACTCGATCTGTATATCGGCGGTGATCGTTCCTTCTGCGGGAACATCGACGCTTCGCTCGGCGCGACCGCTCGGCGTGATCGCGGCCACCATCAAGCGGCCGGCCTTGATGCCCTCGAAGCGAAAGAAGCCGCGCTCATCCGTCAGCCCCTTGCCCTCACCGTCGCTGGCCTTGTCATCGAGATTTTCCGTTGTGATCACCGCTCGTGCCGCGGGTACACCATCGAGGGTCACGATGCCCTCGATCGCCGCACCGAGATCGAAGTCCACTTCGACCGTCTGCCCGGCCACCAGTTCGAAGCTCTTGCCTGGACCTCCGGTGATCGAAGCGTAGGCGTCACCGGCTCCGAGATCTTCGATCAAGATCAGCGTGCGTCCGTCGATGACCTCGTTGCGCGCGACACCGAGTCCATCGCGGATCTCCAGCATTGCGCCGACCGGGAGATCTGAAGGAAGCCGGGCCGCCAGCCTCGCCGGAGGCGTCAGGCGCAGCTCGATCAGCTGATCCCTGCGCGCCATCGGCGAGGACTCGACGCCCGGCCCGTATCCCGGAGCCGTCGCCACGAGTCGCTCCCCTTCGCGTACTTCGAACGTCACTTCGAATATCCCGTCGGCGGCGCTCTCGGTGATGGCGGAAGCCGGCCCGGCCCGACCCGGGCGAATCACTTCCACCCGCGCACCGCGCTTCGGTGCGCCATCCGGCGCGAGAACCCGACCGCGCAGCGGCTCGGCCTCCTCGAGTTCCAGCTGGATGTCTTCGATCACCTCGCCTCGCTCGAGCGTCAACTCGCGGGATGCAGACTGCCGGTAACCGGGCGCGGTCGCCTTCAGCGTGATTGCGCCGGCGGGAACACCCTCGAAGGCGAAGCGGCCATCTCCGTCGGTCATCTCCTTCAGCGGCTTGCGTTGCTCCGCAGACAGGAGAAGTAGCGATGCTTCAGGAATCGGCTCGCCCCAGAGATCGACGACTAGACCGCGCACAGCCGTTCCACGCGCCATCGTGACCAGAAACGGCTCCTCCGACAGTTCCAAACCGTCGAGCTTTGCCGTCGCATATCCGTCGGCATCGACCTCGAGCGCCAAACGAGCCTCTTTCGGCGCACCCGTGAGTTCGACGGATCCTTCGCCGTCGGTCATTCCGGACAGCTCCATGATGACACCGGCCACCACGGTCGCCGTGACGTCGGCGCCGGCGATCGCCGTACCGTCTTCTTCGTCGCGTACGCTGACGGAAAACGACTCGCCCGTGTTCGCGCGCAGCACGCCGAGATCGACGGTCTTTCCCGGCGTAGGCTCTTTCTCGTGTCGAGTGATCGGAAGTCCTGGTGCGGGCTGGACCTCCACGCTGAACGGAGCCGCGCGAAAAGGGCCCAACTCGAACCGCCCTTCCTCGTCGCAACGAGAGGTACGCAAGGAATCGTCGAGGACTTCGGTCAACCAGTCGTCGATCGGATCATTGACGAAGAGATGGGCTTCGCAGGCGGCGGGAGCATCATCTTCGTAGGCGACGAGTCCGCGAAGACGCACTGGCGCCGTCAAGCGCATCACGAGCGGGACGGCCGGCTCACCTCGAAAAACGGCGACCGCCAGTCCGCGCGGATCATCGAAAGATCCGGCCACGACGAGGGCCCGGTGCGCGGAATCGACGTCGACACGAAAGGTTCCATCCGCGCCGGTGGACGTGAAGAAAGACGATGGATCCGAAAACGAGGCACCGTGGCCACAGAACCATTCGCCGTAGCGCGCTGCGCGCGTTCGAACGATCGCTCCCTCGACGCTCCGTCCCTCTGCATCGGCGACGCGACCTACGACACTCACGGGAACGCGCCAGACGGCAGCGAGCCGATGCCGACCCGGCCCGAGCGCCGAAAGCGGAGCCCGACACTGCCAGTCGTCGCCCTCACGAAGGACTCGCGCCATGTAACGTCCAGGAGAAACCGGAGGCAGTTCGGCGTGGAGCGGCCCATCCGGCTCGATGCGCCGGAAGGCGGCCTCGGCGATCACCTCTTCCGGACTTGCCTTCCGGCTCAGTTCGATGCGGCAATCCGAGCATGCCTCATCACCTAGCGAAAAGACCGGAATCGCTGCGGGCCGGAGCCGACATTCGGTCTCGTCCGCGACGAGCACTTCCTCTGAAACAAAACCTTCCGCCCGGCAGCTCAGGCGCCGACAGGCGTCGGAGACGACTCCAAGTCCGCGCACGTCGGTCACCGAGACCTCTCCAGCGGGATCGATGCAGGCGAAGTGCGCACCCGAGACGGGAGCGCCCTTGAAATCGACGACTCGTATCGTCGATGCATCGACAGAATCGAGACAGCAAATGGTCAACGCGACAACCGCGATCGCTACCGGACGAACTTCCATGCTTGTCTCCCCGCGAATGAGCCGAATGCAATCATGCCACCTCTAGTACGAACCGTGCACTTCGCCCGCCGCATTCCCGCGCCGGATCTACACCCGCGTCCTCCAAGCCGAACCGGCCGTTCCAGACCCCCCTCGACTCTCACGCAGACCCCGTCTGACGACCACGAACGCCGACTGCCGCCAAGTCCCCCATGCCGGGCGGTTCCCGGGAGCAGCCTAGCTGGGTCGCCGAGTGTTTTGGGTGCGCGGTGGCGGCAGGTGCCTTGCTGCTGGAAAAGCTCTAACGGTCTTTGTCGGGCGTTGGTATGATCGGTGGATGAGCGAGCTTCGGCATGATCCGATCAATCGGCGGTGGGTGGCCGTTGCCATGGAACGGTCCCGTAGACCGTCGGAGTTTCACTTCGGCCAAGCGATTCCTGCGACGGATCGGCCGCCCTGCCCGTTTTGTCCGGGACAGGAGGGCAATACGTTGCCGGAACTGCTGGCCGTGCGCGACGGCAATGAAGCGAATGCGTCCGATTGGGTCGTGCGCGTCATTCCCAACAAGAGGCCCGTGTTGGCCATCGAAGGCGCGCCCGACCGGCGCGGAGTGGGACTCTACGACCGCATGCGCGGCATCGGCGCCCACGAAATCGTGGTTGAATCGAGACAGCACGGCCTTTCCCCGGGGCGGATTCCACTGCTGGAATTGACGGCGGCTTTCGTTGCTGCCCGGGAACGCATGGCCGACCTCGAGCGAGACACGCGTTTCAAGTACTTGCAGCTCTACCGAAGCTACGGGAGCGCTGCCGGGGCGTCGATACATCATCCGCACCAGCAGATCGTGGCCACACCGATCACGCCGTTGTTGATCGCGACACAGCTGCAAAGCGCCAAGCAGCACTATCAACTCAAAGAGCGCTGCCTCTTTTGCGACGTCATCGCGCAAGAGATCGACGCAGGGCATCGCCTCGTCGTGCTCGATGACGACTTCATCACCTTCGCCCCCTATGCGAGCCGCTTCCCCTACGAATTGCACCTCTATCCGCGAAAGCACAGCGCGGACTTCGCTCGAACGGACTCGGATCTGCTCGAACGGCTCGCTGCGCACATCTTGGAAGTCCTGCAACGACTCGACCGGGTTCTCGGCGACCCACCGCTCAATTGGATGCTCGTCACTTCCCCCAACGTGAACGCCGGCAAGCGACGCAGCGGCTACTGGACGACGATCGATGAGGACTTCCACTGGCATATCGAAATCCTGCCGCGGCTCGCCCCGGTCTCGGGCTTCGATTGGGGTACGGGCTTTCATATCAATCCCTCCGCGCCGGAGGACGCCGCCGCTTTGCTGCGTGACGCCAAGGACACCTCGGAACCCGGATGACGGTGCAACGCGTTGCGCACGAGAGCGCGCTTTTGGATGTGCCCGCAAGACGAGCGGCGGCGAGCGCGGACGAATTCGAAAATGCCTGGGAGAATCGTCGGCTTTGCCGCTGAGGATTTTGTCTGCTTGACCCTTCGCAGCCGAACTTTGTGCGGAATGGAGGGTTACGTTTCCCTCAGAAGGTGAAAAACCATGGCCTCCCGCCGAATTCCGAAAAGATCTTCGCGCCGCGCTGCAGAAAATTGA
>JALUUK010000212.1 GCA_027021395.1 Acidobacteriota bacterium | reverse complement strand
TACGAGTACCGGGCGTTTTCAAGGAGAGCAAGCTGCAGATGCCAGTCAGATGCGTTTTCACCTCGGAATTCTCCCGGCCTTCACTTGGTCCGGCGCAATCGACGCGTATCGTTTCGTGCAAGACATCGACAGCACGTTTGCCCCGCGTCGCACGGTCTTGCGATCGGAGGTTCGCGGAAGTGTCTCGAGGCGTTCACGCCGTTGGCCGTTGCGCATCCAATGGTCGGATACGCGGGCGGTGGGAATCGAAGGTGATCCGCGCGACGAGACGCGCAAGCGATGGCTGGCTCATCTCGACTACCGGGGAGAAGACGCTACGGCGCGGGCGGAAGTCGAACAACTCGACTACGTCGAGCGTTCGGTCAGTCAGGATTACGTGCTGACTCGAGTCACGGCAACGAACAGTTGGCGACCCGGGGGATCACGCAAGCTGATCTTGGCGACGACGGTCTACGGCTATGATCGGGTCGGTACGTCCGAGTCGAGCAATACCATCTTGTCGCAATCCGTCGATTGGCGTCCGACCGATACCTTCTACGCGCGGGGTGTGATCGACTATCAAGAGCAGAACGACCTCGCCGGTCGATTGTCCGTCGAACGAGCAAGCGTCAATGCGGATCATCGGCTCTGGGGAAGCTTGACCACCCGATTCTACGCGTCGGACGAGCGGAACGATCTCTTCGAGCAAGGGCGACTCGACCAGACGGAGGGCAGTCTCGATTTCGACTACACGAGGCGACGCGAGCGCGGGACGCTTTCTCTCAATTGGGGGCGCCGGTTTCGGTGGAACTGGGACAGGCTGCCGAACAGGAGAACGATCGCCACGGAAAATGCCGTCTACCAACTCGGTGTATTGATCACGCTGGAGCAGCCCGGTGTGATCGAGTCCACCGTGCAGATCACCGATGCGGACGGCCTCGTCGTCTACGTCGAAGGATTCGACTACGAACTGCGTCCCATCGGCGCTCTGCTCGAAGTCTATATCATTCCGGGCGGTGCCATTCTTCCCGGGGCGAGTTTGAGGATCACTTATGCTGCAGAAGCCAGCCGATCGCTCGATGTCTTGACGGAAACCCATCGTTCGGGAATCGGATGGCAAGATCGATCCGGGCTGTGGTTTCGCTACTATCGCTCACGCCAATCGCAGGACGTTCTTTTCGGTATTGCCGACGGGCGTATCGATCAAACCACAGATCAAAACCTCGGCGTCGGAGTACGGCGTCGCCGCTGGCAAGTCGAGGCCACGCTGAACGATCGTGCCAGCCAGATCCTCGCCTACAGGATCACGCAGTACAATGGCCGCTGGAACGCGCCGGTTTCACGTCGGCTGAGCTTGGGTGTACAGGGTCGAATTCAGAAGAGCACCTTCCCCGACCGAGGAGACGAACGCATCGACTTGAGTCTCATCGGAGTGGATGCCCAACTGAAACTTCGTCGGCTCCGGGTCGATGCGCTGCTCGAGCGGTGGAACGAGACCATCTTCGGGAACAAGGGGCGCTACATGCAGGGTAGCGTGACGGCGCAATGGAGCTTTCGCGAGATCGATCTGCTCTTCTATTGGCGACTCCGCAAGCAGGACGTGGAGCTTTCCGGGAGGGATGACCGCCAACAGTACAGGCTGACGGTGAGGAGGTACTTCCGATGAGAGCTACACGGTGCGCGCGACTTTTCGGCTTGTGCTTCGTCGTCGTCCTGACGCTCGGCTGTGCGGCGCGTCATCGCCCCACCTTCCTGCCGGCGGGTGACGTCAGCATCGTTTGGCCTTCTCCGCCGGAGGCGGCGCGTGTTGCTTGGGAGGGGGAGTACCGAGCGGCACGAGGAGGATTCGTACGGCCTCACGGCGTGGGGTGGTCATCGACGGAGGAGATCTGCGTCGCCGATCCGACGGGAGGCGTCGTATGGCGCTACCGCATCGACGGCCGAGCGAGAGCGCTCGGAACGCGCGAGGTGGATCTTCCGATGGACTGCGACTTCCTGCCCGACGGCGGCATGGTCGTCGCAGATTCGGCAGGGGCGCGCGTCGTGCTGCTCGACGAGAAGGGCAAGCGCCGATGGGCGAGCGCAGACGGCGCTTTCGAGCGGCCCACGGCGGTGGCGGTGGACGATGCACGCCGGCGTATCGTCGTTGCGGATACGAAAGCGCACCAGATCGTCCTGATCGACTACCAAGGAGAGGTTCTCGGGCGTATGGGCGGTCGTGGTTCGGAGCCGGGGCGCTTCAACTTTCCGACGGCGCTCGATGTGACGGAAGACGGGAGCATTTGCGTCGTCGATACGCTCAATTTTCGGATACAAGTTCTCTCTGCGGAAGGCGAAGCGCTTACGGTTTTCGGCGTGGCAGGCGATGGACCCGGCTCGTTCATGCGCCCTCGGGGCGTCACGATGGATAGTACCGGGCGCATCTTCGTGGCCGATGCACTCTTCGACAATGTGCAGATCTTCGATCGTGAAGGTGCATTGCTCATGGCCGTCGGAGGAACCGGGCGCGGCCCGGGGGAGTTTTGGATGCCTGCAGGAATGGCCGTGACGGGAGATGGTCGCTTCTTGGTCGCCGATGCGTTCAATCAGCGCGTGCAGGTTTTTCGCATGCTCGGTGAAGCAGAGGAGGATGCCCCATGACCAAGCGATTGATGATCCTGCTCGCCGCGGCGTTGGCATTTCATGCCGATGGCGGAGTCGAAAATACCGTCCACAACCTCAGTGTTTCGGGGCCGGGGCAGGTCAAAGCACTCAGCGAGGAGGAGATCTGCATCTTCTGCCACGCACCTCACCGATCCACCACGAGGGCGCCGCTTTGGAACCGCTACGACAGTCGCGCAAGTTACATGATTTACGACACCAGTACGCTCGATGCGCTCCCCGGCCAGCCGACCGGGGCGACGCGGATGTGTCTCTCCTGTCACGATGGAACCGTGGCGCTCGGCGAGATCGCGTCGCGACCGGATGAGATCGCCTTTTCATCCGAGAATCGATTCCTCAATCCTTCGACGGGAAGCGTGGAAACGGACCTCGGTGACGATCATCCGGTCTCTTTCATCTATGACGAAGCATTGGCTTCGGCGGACTCTCAAATCGTTTCCCCGTCGGCTATCCCTCCACCGGTCCATCTCGATGAGGCC
>JALUUK010000211.1 GCA_027021395.1 Acidobacteriota bacterium | reverse complement strand
CCGTCTGCCCAAGAAGCGCTCCAACGCCTTGGTGCTGCGCGCACCCTCCATCCTCGAGTACAAGAGCCCGACCTTCGCCGAAATGCCGCCGGTCACCAGCTACATCATCGAGGATCCCGACCCCAACGGCCCCTTCGGCGCAAAGGAGGTGGGCCAGGGGCCGCTGCTGCCGATCATGCCCGCCTTCGCCAACTCGATTTTCGATGCCGTCGGTGTTCGCGTGGATCAAGTCCCCATCGCGCCGTCGATGATCCTTCGTGCGCTCGAAGACGAGCGCAAAGGAAAGCCGGCGCGCTTCGGCCCGACCGCCTTCCCGCAGGTCGATTTCGGCGAAGCTCTGAAAGTCCCGACGCCCGGCGAAGGCGGCGACGGCTACGCCCGCAACCAGGCCGGAGCAGGGGTGCGGGGCGGATCGGGAACCATGAGCGAAAAGAGCGACATGCCGCAAAAGCCCCCCGAAGACACGCAGCGGAAAAGGGATGGTGGACGATGCTGAGGGCTCCCCAATCGAAGCTCTTCTTGCCTACGACGCTCGATCAGGCGCTCGATTTTCTAGACGAGGATCCTGAAGGAACCGTCGTGATGGCCGGCGGCACCGACCTTCTGCCGAACCTCAAGCGCCGTACGGAAAGCGCCACACGCTGGGTCTCCCTGCGGCGCGTCGGTGAACTTGGAGGCGTGCGGCTTCTCGACAACGGAGACCTGCTGATCGGTGCGATCGAATCCCTCGCTTCCATCGCCTCCGACGAGATCGTCTGCGCACGCTACCCCGCTCTGGCTCAGGCCGCGGGATCCGCCGCTTCTCCTGCCCTGCGCAACACCGGAACGATCGGCGGGAACATCTGCCTCGACACACGCTGCACCTACTACAATCAAAGCGAAGAGTGGCGACGAGCGATTTCGTTCTGCATGAAGGAACGCGGCAGTGTGTGCTGGACGGCACCGGGATCGGATCGCTGCTGGGCGGTCAACTCCAGTGATACGGCTCCCGTGCTCTGCGCGCTCGGTGCCGCCTTCGAAGTCGTTTCGAAGACCGGAAGCCGGCGTATCGCCGCCGGCGACTTTTTCCGCGACGACGGCATACGCTTCCACGTGCTCGAGCAGGCTGAGATCTTGGCGGCGATCCGCCTGCCCCCGCCCAAGGGCGAGCGTACGGCGTTCGCCAAGTTGTCGCGACGCGCGTCGATCGACTTTCCCGTGCTCAATGCGGCCGCTTCCATCCGCTGGAACGAAGAGACCGAAGACAAGATCGTCGTCGAGGCTGAGGTCTTTCTCGGTGCCGTCGCTAGCGCACCCATGCGCGCCGATGCGTGCTGCGAGACGTTGATCGGCTCACCGCTCGACGATGAGACGATCGCACGCGCCGCCGCGCTCGCTCGGCGCGCAGCCAAGCCTCTTCCCAACACGGACTTCACCCCCCAATGGCGAGGCCGCATGATCGAAACCTTCGTTGCCAGAGTTCTTCACGCCGCTCGAAACCAAGCTCCCTCCGCCACGACCGATCCATGAGAGCACGCCTCTTCCTCACCTCGAGCCTCGAGATGGAGAGGACCGCCCGATATGGGGATAGGAAAGTCGGCTAGCGTGCGCGCTCGAGGATGGTGCGGACCGTGCTGGTGATTTGTTCGGTACGAACCCAACCTTCGGCGGGGTCCTCTTCCGCGATTTCGCGCACGCGGGTCCAGGTCACGCGTCTGAGGTCGCGCGTCGTCTCCAACACCTCGACCGGGCGCGCCGGCTGAATCCACTTCGTCCCGACCTCGTAGCTCTCGTGAGAAGTGTTGCCGTAGTCGTCGTTCGCGAAAGCGCTTTGGTGGGAATCCGCTTGGCTCAGGTCGTCGCGGCCTCGCAGCCGAATCCCCCGCTCGTCCGATGCGCCGGGAAGCAGCGAGTAAGCGATACGCTCTTCGCAGGCTCTGACCATGGCCGGAGTGCGACGAATGACGAGTGGGAAACGTAGGTCGATCTGAAGATCACCTGTGGGGGTGAGTTCCGCTTCGACTTGCGCTAGGTCTCCTTGGCAAGGATCTAGAGCGCGTTCCGCCTGCCCTCGGTAGCGACCGGTTCCGGCGATCGGGTCGAGCATCAAGACGACTCGATGCGGATCGTCGACCCAACGGCCCTCGAATCGCCACGACGAGTCTTCGGCCGCGCGAATCTCCAGTTTCTGCGTCGTGCCGTCGGCGTTCCGCAGCAGATAGACGCCGTCGATTCGCCGCGAAACGGATGGCGCGAGATCGAGATCGGAGAGGTCGAAAGGGTTTCCCGGCTTGGGATCTCCTTCGGTACAAAGCGCCGGAGCAAAGAAAAGAACGTTCACTAGAACGAGAATGAACAAGTTTGGAATTCGTCGTCGATTCGGCATCATCGTATCCATGGCTTTCGAGTGTACCGGCCCCTACTTTGAAATCATAGAAGATGCTCGCCGGGTTCCTCTACGGCGGGGATGAGGATGGCGACGATGAGTATTTTACGAGCGGGGGGTGTGCTCCTGGTTTTCGGTGGACTAGCAGTCATCGGTCTGACTCAATACGGCATTCTATCGTCCGGCGACAAGACTCCTGAGGCGGTTTTGCAGCGCGTCGTGGATCAATTGGCCGAGGGCGATGCGGAAGTCATCTGGGACTCGCTTCCCCCCAGCTATCAGCGCGACATCAACGACCTCGTGCATGAATTTGCCGCGAGAATGGACGCACCCATATGGGACTCGAGTTTTCGAGTCCTGCAAAAGACGACCCGCGTGCTCCAAGAAAAGAAGGACTTCATCTTGGGGAATCCGGCCATTGCTGCGAATCCCGCCAGCGAGGGTGCTGCGGAACATTGGGACCAGATCGTCGACTTCTTTTCGACCATCGCTCATTCGGAGTTCTCCAGTCTCGACGAGATGAAATCGATGGACGTCGGGGTCTTTCTCGGGGGCACGGGCTCGCGCCTGCTCGCCCAGGCCGCTGCGCTGTCTCAGCTCGCCCCGGATCAACAAAGTCCGGCCGATCGCCTGCGCTCGATATCCATAGCGGTCGTAGACGAAGCGGAAGGATCCTCCACGCTGGCGATCAAGGCCCCCGGACGAGAGCAGCAAGAGATGCTTTGGATTCGATTCGAAGGGAAATGGCTGCCGGCGCCGATGGTC
>JALUUK010000210.1 GCA_027021395.1 Acidobacteriota bacterium | reverse complement strand
CACCACCCCCAATCCCGCACCGGAAAGGCCCGTAACGGCAGGGCGGTGGTTCATCTCGAGAGTCTCGATTCCCGCGATACCCGGAAGCACGATCTTACCGCCGCCTCCGAACCCCGCGTAGGGATGAGGAAGAACCGATCCGACGGCAAGCTTGACGTCGGCCTCTACGAAGAGCGAGTTCACGCGAATGGGAATTCCACCGGGCGATTCGCCGAGATCGGTGAGATTCTCGTAAGGGTGATGATTGACGACATCGCACGATTCCATCACTCGCCGGCCGACTTTGTGCATCAACTCGTCATGACGCATCGGTCCGTGACCGCCAAGCGCCATGATCACGGTCACTCGCTCCGACGGGATACCCCCGGCCGCGAGTCGATCGAGTATCGCTTCGAGAATCGGGCCGGCAATGACGGGCCGCGTGATGTCTTCGACTGCGATGGCAGCGGTGACCTTGCCGCGCGCGAGTTCGGTGATCGCCGGGGCGCCAATCGGATCGTCGAGCGCGGCGTCGAGATCCGCACCGCGCGGGCCGTCGCCGATCGCCGCGACATCGACCCGCCAACCTTCGGGTAGGTCGAAAGCGCGTTCTTCGTCGTGATCCCAGGCTCCCCAAGGGATGCGGATCTTCACCGACGTGCCGATACTCACACCCGCCCCCCGGGAATCAAACGCGGAACCGGTTGATCGGTTTCGCCGTTGGCTTCTCTGCCGGTCAGTTCAGCAAAAGTTTCCAAGAGCTTCCACGCCAGATCACTTCGCTGATACTTTTCGAGCACGTGGAGGCGCCCCCTCGAACCCATGGCGTCCCGCTCTTCCCGGCTCATCGCCGCGAGGCGCCGGATCGCTTCTGCCAATTCTTCGGCGTTCTCCGGCTTGGTGACCAGTCCGCAGCGCGCCTCGTTGACCAGATCCGCCATTTCGCTATCGGTGGAAGCGAGCACGGGACGCCCGGCAGCGAGGTAGTCGAAGATCTTGTTCGCCAGCACCATCTTCTGAAATCCGTTGTCCCAAGTCGTGACGATGCTTGCCGAGCCTTCCCGCAACCTTAGGAAAGCCTCGTGCTTTGCCACGGAGCCGTGAAAGACGACACGGTCGAGACCTTCCGCCTTTGCGCGCGCAGCGAGCTTCTCCCGCTCGTCTCCGTCTCCGTAGAAGGCGAATTCGATATGCGTTTCATCAGCTAGCCGTCGTGCCGCATCGAGAATCGTGCCGAGACAGTTCGCCCGACCGTGCGCCCCGACGTAGACGACACGGAAAACGCCGTCCGGCGGCGAAGACACCTCTTTCTCGCCAGCTTGCACCATCCAATCGTCCACCCCATTCGGAACGAAGAGGACTTTCTCGGGATCGACCTTGTGCGCGATGACGCCCCGGGCGATCCCGCGTGTCAGCGCCACGACGCGCTTCGCCCGGCGATAGAGCACTGCCGAAAGGCGCGTTGCCAAACGAACAGGCAGCGATTTTCGTCGCAGAACCCCCAATGCCACGGCGGATTCGGGCCAAAGATCCCGCACCTCGAAAACGAAAGGAACCCGGCGAATACGTGACAGCAGAAAGCCGGGAATACCAACGGTCAGCGGCGTCGACGACGCGTAGATCAGGTCCGCCTTTCCTGCGCGCACGATCCCGGCCAATGCGGCGCAAAATGCAAAGGAAAGAAAATTCAACAAGCGCTTCTTGAATGAACCGCGAATTCCTGCGTAAGACCACACTCGCAATACGCGGATGCCGTCGATCTTCTCGCTCACCGCTAGGCGACCACGGTACTTTTCGTCGACACTGAGCGTCTTGTGATTGACCGCGCCGGTCAAGACCGTGACCTCATGCCCCGCCTTCGCCCACGCCCGAGCAAACTGGTAGGGCCGCGAGCCGCCGGGCTCATGGGGAAGGTTGAAATACTGGACTACATAGAGGATTCGCACAGCCGCCTCTCACCCGATGCGGTCATCCGCCTGCACCTTCGCGCATGCACCGGATCCGATCTTCGCACGCCCGGCGGCGCCGAAGTGACTCAGGTGCGCTTGCTCCGTACGAAAGCCTCGATACGCGCGAGCGTATCGAGATTCTCCGGCGTCAATTCCGAATCGGCGATCTTGATCTCATAGCGCTCTTCCAGGAAAGCTACGAGTTCCAGTACCCCCGTGGAATCTATCACGCCGTTCTCGATGAACGAGGCATCAGAGTCTAGAGCATCACCATCATAGAAGAAATTCTCTCGAATGAAGCTTTCTACGTCCGATTGAACCGTCGCTGTAGGCACGTTTCATCTCCCTTTTGCTGCGAATGCTTTCGATCCTCGGTTTTCCGGGGGCTTCGGTGAATCGCCCGGCACGCCCTGCACCGGAAACTCGGCCAAGTCCACCTCGGCGCTCGAGCCCCATGCCCGGCCGGCCCATTCGTTTGCGAGAATTTGGCAAGACAGGATACCCACGAATGCCATGTTCTCTCTTTCCCCGAGTCGGCGCGAAGCCAAAGCCCTATCGCGCAGCTTCCCTACACGAGCCGGATCGAAGAGGCCGGTCGCCTCTAAAGATGTGTCCCCGAGGTAGGTCTGCGCCACTTCTAGACCGATTCCCTGGGCGAAAGTCCGAATATTCGGGGCCGTGTAGGGGCGTTTCGGCCGGCGCAGCACGGATTCAGGCAGCAGGTCGGCGAGCGCGCGCCGCAGAATCCACTTCTCGGATAGGCCGAAGAGCTTGAGCGCCGGATCGAGCCGCGTCCCCCACTCGACGATGCGATGATCCAAGAAGGGATAGCGCCCCTCGACTCCGTGACCGAGACTCATGCGATCGCCCTGAGAGGCCAGCAGGTATCCGGGCAAGAAGTGTTTCGTCTCAATATATTCGGCTCGGGCAAGGGGCCCGCGCTTGTCGAGAGCGGCAGCCCAAGGCCCGAGCAGCGCTTCGGACGGATCTTCGCCGTCGATCTCTCGACGCCAAGACGGAGAATAAAACGCCCTTCCATAGAGTCCGTTTTTCCATGTCGGGCGATGAGAAAAACCCGGATCCTCGGGATCGTCGATGCCTTCGCGGTAAAACGCCTCGAAAAACGCGGCGGCACGCGATCCCGAACCGGGAGCAAAAGGGTAGAGCTTGCGCAACAAGGCCGGGCGCATCGTGGAATCGGGGCGACGGGCCCACCATGCCCGAATCTTCGTCTCCTTGAAGATGTCGTAGCCCCCGAGAATCTCGTCCGCCCCCTCTCCCGTGAGCACGACCTTCATTCCGTGATCCCGCACCATGCCCGAAAGCAGGAAAAGCGGTACCGGCGCCGTGCGCAAGATCGGTCGCTCGGCCCTGATCACGGCATCCGAAAAGGCCTCGGCGATGGAATCGTAGGTGATCTCGAGTACGTGGTGACGCGTTCCCAAGTGCCGTGCTGCATCCTCTTGCTCGGGCCGCTCGTCGTAGTCTCGATCGGCAAACGCGATCGAAAAGGTCTCGAGTTCGGTCTCGGTGACCTGACGGACCAAGGCGACGGCTGCGGTCGAATCCAGCCCACCCGAAAGGTAGGCTCCGACCGGCACGTCCGCCCGCAGACGCAGCTTGACCGAGTCTTCGAGCAATGCGCGCAATTCTTCCGCCGCTCGATCGACGTCGCCAAGCCATGCCCCATCCTCCGGAGGATCCGGGAGGTCCCAGTAGCGGTGCGTGCGAGGAGAAGAAGCACCCTCGGCGACGAGCAGGTAGCCGGGGGGAAGCTCGCTGACGCCTCGAAGAATGGTTCGCGGCGCAGCCGTCGTCCAGGTGACGAAGACCTGGTCCAGCCCCGCGAGATCGAAGTCCTGAGAGGCTCCGCCTGCAAGCAGAGCGCAGAGTTCGGACGCAAAGAGCAGGCGCGATCCAACCTCCGCCCAATAGAGCGGCCGAATGCCCAAACGGTCGCGGGCGAGCAGCAGCCGGTCGCGCTTTTCGTCCCAGATCCCCAACGCGAAGTTCCCGTTCAAGCGCGCAACGAAACCGTCGCCCCACTCCTCATAGCCGTGAATCAGGACCTCGGAATCGGATTGGGTGCGAAAGCGATGACCCGCCTGCTCGAGTTCTTCTCGCAGCTCGAGATAGTTGTAGACCTCGCCATTGTAGGTCAGCCAGATATCACCCGTCTCGTTCGTCATCGGCTGCGTGCCGCCCTCGAGATCGATGATCGAGAGTCGAGCGTGCGCCAAACCGATCGGCCCTTTCGTATAGAGACCGAAACCATCCGGGCCGCGGTGACCTAGGGTCCGAATCATCCGAGCGAGTTCTTCGGGTTCGGGCCGGGCCCTATTCTGTTTGTCGAAGATTCCCGCGATTCCGCACATGATCTGCGATCCGCGCTATTCCTGGTTATCCAAGAGTTGATTCTCGGGAACGTCGCGTATCGGCTTCGCCGGCACACCCATCGAGATGCGTCGTGCCGGCGCGTCCCGCGTCACGATCGACCCAGCGGCAATCAAGGCGTCTTCCCCGATCGTCACGCCCGGCAAACAGGTGACGTTTGCCCCCACACGGGCGCCACGCTCGAGAGTGATGCCCTTGTGGTACTTGAAGCGCTCCTTGGTTCGCCCCAGAAAATTGTCGTTGGTAAAGGTCACCTCCGGCGCCACGAAACAGCCGTCTCCGATGGTCGAAAGCGCCGTGATATAGGCTTCCGTCTCGATCTTGCATCGCCGGCCGATGGCAACCTTATTTTCGACGCTCACGCCGCGACCGATGATCGTCATCTCTCCGATTTCGACGTCTTCGCGAATCGTAGCTTGATCGGCGAGCATCACCTTCTCGTGAATCTCGGCTCCGCGATAGATGATCACGCCGGCACCGATCAAACACTCGTTCGCGATCTTCAGCGGCGGCAGTTCTCGCAGCTTGGTGACCGCGGAAGCCGCCGCTTTCATCGGGAGTTTTCCGATCACCGAATGGTCGTCGATGCGAACATCATCGCCGATTTCGGTGCCGGGATGAATCACGACATGATGGCCGATTCGGCATCGACTGCCGATTCGCACACCCTCGGAGACCAGCGTGCCGTATCCGAGGGATGTCTTTGGGCCCACTTCGGCATCGGGATGCACGGCAGCCTCGGGATGCCAAGTCCGAACCTTCGACTCGGTGCTCATGTCGTCACCTCCGCCTCGATCCCGCTTTCCTTCGTGCCCCCGGTACCGATCGGAACCGGAAGACCGCCCGACTCGAGCGATCGTTGTGCGGCATCGAGAAGACGTACGACGTCGACACCGTTTTGACCGTCGCTAATCGGCGTTTTCCCTTCTACGATGCACTCGATGAAGTGGTTCGCCTCGGTGCGCAGAGGTTCTTTCATCGCGATCTTGGGAATCAGAATATCGCCCGAGCGCACCGCCAAGGACTCGGAGTAACCGACCGCATCGGCGCTGCGCTCCGCCCCCTTGTCGTAGATACGCACTTTTTCTTGCGCAGCCATATCGTCGAATACCGCCATCTTTTCGTCACCGACCAAGGTGATCTGCCTGACCTTGTGCGGATCAAGCCAAGACAGGTGGATATTGGCCATGCGTCCGTCGCGATAGCGCAAATTGACGAAGACGACGTCTTGCACCCCATCTTGCACATAGGCCGCGCCGCGCGCCGAAACATCGGCGATTTCACCGGGCATGAGATAGCGGACGATCGAGATATCGTGCGGCCCGAGCGACCACAGCGCGTTCTCGTCCGGCCGAATCACGCCAAGATTGAGTCTCTCGCAGTACATGTAGAGCGTCTTGCCGAGTTCCCCGGAATCGATGCACTGTTTGAGAAAGTGAACGGCGGAATGGTAGAGCAGCAAGTGTCCTACCATCAACACCCGCCCTGCTCTTTTCGCTTCCTGCTGGATCGCTTCCGCGTCTTCGATCGAGATCGCTAGAGGCTTTTCGACGAAAACATGCTTTCCGGCACGAAGCGCCGCGCACGCCAGATCTGCGTGGGTGGGCGAAGGCGTGGCAACGACGATCGCATCGACCTCCGAAGAGCTGATCAGATCGCCGGCATCGCCGAAGGCCGTGACCGTCGGATACTGCTTCTCGACGGCCGATCGAATCTCGGGGCGACCATCCGCAATGGCCGTGAGCACGACGTTGTCGAGCCCGGAAAAAGTGCGCACGTGGTTCTTTCCCCAATTGCCCGCACCGATGATCCCTACTCGAATCATCCTCGGTCCTCCATGGACGGCGTTCGTGGTCGTTCGGATCGGTGGAATCCCCGAGTACTCGGTCGGAACGAGCCGTCAGGCCCGCACCGCACCGAGGCGACTCGGGATATCCATTGGATGGTACAACGAAAGCGTCCCGAGAGATGAACTCGAGCCGCCCTCGCGCGCGCTCACGCCTGGACCCGGTTCCGCTCCAACCAAGCCAGAAGCTCGGATTTCTTGTAACGGAGGGACGACGTGCGCCCCGAACCCACACGGTACGCGGGGAGTTGCTTGGACTTGGTGAGTTCCCACAGTTTGGTACGTCCGATTTTGAGGAACTCCTGCGCCTCCCGGCTGGTGAGGATCTCGTCTTCGCGGTTTTGAATCTCGGAGGCCATAGTTTTTTCTCCTGTTGGCCGATTCCGTCCCTTACGGAATCGGGTTGCCTGGTTGTACACCCCTGAACTCGAGGTTCGTGCTATAACCAAGCCCATCTCGAGCGGAGGCATCCACCCGTTGATAAGCCCGGCTGCAGCCCGGTTGATCGGATTGCTCAACCTCGATCATCCCTGGCCGAGTCAACTCTCTGATGAGAGCTGGTCTGCCGTTGTGCGTCTCGCCGACGCCTTGGGCGTCAGCTCCCTTCTTGCTCATGAAGCCCTCGCGCGCGGCAAGAGCTTGAGCCCGACCATCAAAACATGGTGCAACCAACGCTTGCGCGTCGAAGCGCGGCACCACGGTTTCTTCTTCATCGAAGCCGAGCGCATCACGTCGGCCCTCGAAAAACGGAACGTCGCCTCGGTCTTGCTCAAGGGCACGTCGCTCGCGCGCACGATTTACGACCGCCCGGAGGCACGCTCTTTCGCGGACCTCGACGTGCTGATCGACAAAGCCGCCCTCGATACTGCGCTCGAGGCTCTCGAAACCGTCGGATATCGCGAAAGCGTGCCGCCCAACCTGAGTGCGGTCTATCGCCGCGACCATTTCCACCTGATTCTCGGCGACCGCAGTCAACCGAAGATCGAACTCCACTTCGCCCTGACCCGACCCGACGATCCGTTTCGGCTCGATGCCGACGATCTTCTCGATGGCGCCTTGCAGACCCGCGATGCACCGTTCTTCTACTGCCCGCGAGCGGCGGGTCAACTCCTGCACGCAGCTTCTTCTTGCTTGCGCTGCGGATTCACCGATATTCGGCGCTTGGTCGATGTCGATCGCATGCTGCGTACCCGACCGCAACTCGACTGGAAGAGCATCAATCATCGCGCCCGCGATCTTGGACTCGATCGCGCCCTGCGCCTCCTGCTCGAGCTCAGCCGAGAGTGGTTCTCGACCCCGCTCGGCGATGCGCTCGACAGCCTCGAGTCCATCGAGCGAGAGCGTGCCTGGCTCGATGCCATGAGGATCGAACTCTTTCCGCTCGGACTCGGCCCCTCGGAGTGGGGACCGGCGCGACACCTCGTACGCTTCTTTCTGCTCAACCGAAAAACCCGTGTTCTGAGAAACTTCCTCTTGCAACCGCATTTCGATCGCCGTCGAGCTGCAGCGCTCGGCGTTCCCGGAATTCGCCGGCATTTTCTCCAAGCCAAACGCGGCGTGCTGGCCTTTGCGGCAGCAGCCTGGCTGGTTTCTCTTCGCCTCTCTCCGGCTCATCGCGGCACCCATCCTAAGAAGAACGCTTGGCCGCCCAGCTCTGAACTTGCGGCGGAAGATAAGGGCGATACTCAGGGACCAACTCCTTGAGCGTTTCCCGAATGGCGATGTCGTTCATCTCCACCGCCTGACGAATGATCTTGGCAACCTTCGAATCCAGATCCGGAATGGTAAGGCTATTCGACGTCAAGCGACGGATCTTCAAATGGCGCGTAGGCTCGCTGCGCTCCATCGGCCCGGCGAGTTCTTCATTGAGTTTTTCGCCGGGGCGCAATCCGCAATAGACCACGGGAACGTCTTTGTCCGGTTCGAGCCCGTGAAGGCGGATGATGCGGCGAGCAAGGTCGTCGATGAGAACGGGTTCGCCCATATCGAGCACGAAGATCTCACCGCCGCGGGCCATCGCGCCGGCCTGGATCACCAGCGCTACGGCTTCGGGTATCGTCATGAAATAGCGACGCATTTCCTTGTGAGTCACCGTCACCGGCCCGCCGCGCTCCACTTGCGCCTGAAACACCGGAATCACAGATCCGCGCGAACCGAGCACGTTCCCGAAGCGCACCGCCGTCACCAAGCTGTTCTTCCAGCGATCACTCTGCACATAGAGTTCCGCCACACGCTTGCAGCAACCCATGATGCTGGTCGGGTTGACGGCTTTGTCGGTGGAAATGCACACCACACGCTCAACGTGAAACTGGTCGCACATCTCGATGACGTTGCGCGTTCCAAGAATGTTGTTCAAAACCGCTTCATCGGGATTGAGTTCCATCAGAGGCACATGCTTGTCCGCCCCCGCATGGAATACGATCTCCGGTCGATAGCGGTCGAAAACGCCCTCGAGCTTCTTCTTGTTGATCACATCACCGATGATTTCCACCAAGCGGGTTTCCCCGCGTCGAGGCATCAACTCGTGATAGATCGCGAAAATGCTGTTCTCGCCGCGGCCGAGCAGTTGAATCTCTGCCGGATTGAAGCGAAGGATCTGCCGGCAAAGTTCGCCGCCGATCGAACCGCCCGCCCCAGTGACCAGCACCCGGCGGCCGCGCACGTAGGCCGATACGGAATCGGTATCGAGTTCGATCTTCGGACGCCCGAGAAGGTCTTCAATCTTCAGGTCACGCACGTCGGACATGCGCGGCCGGCCGTGCACGAGGCTGGCGAGATCGGGAAGGATCTTCATGCGCACACCGGTTCCGCGGCATATCTCGACCAACGGGCGGATTTCTGCGGAAGTTGCGGACGGAATCGCGATCAGGATCTCATCCACGGCATGTTGTGCGACGAGACGAGGAATGTCTTCGCGCGTACCACGCACTTTGACGCCGTGTATGCGCATGCCCTTTTTCAAGGGGTCGTCATCGACCAACCCGACCGTCATGTAGCCCAAGCTCTCATTTCGGCTCATTTCGCGCACGAGATTCTCACCGGCATCGCCCGCACCGACCACGAGGATCCGTCTCTCGCTTCCACGAACCGCCGGCGACAAGAAACGTCGCATCCCCGAGGGCAAGGCCGATACGAAAGAGGTCGTAACCCGCTCGCGAAGCAGCCGAGGCACCATTCGTGCGAGACCGCAAAGGGCGAGAGTGAGGAACGCATCCAAGAAGAGCACTTCAGCCGGAAGATCCACTGCGAACATGTAGAAGAGAGTGACGACGGCGAGCGATGCGAGAGCCGTCGAGCGGATCAGTCGCATCAGGTCGTTGATCGATGCATATCTCCAAAGCGTTCCGTAGGAACCGAGCCCGGCGAAGGTCAATGTCTTGACCACGACCACGACGGGAACCCAAGCGACGGCTGCGCTGAAGCTCGGCGGCAACGACCAAGTTCCGGCTCGGAACACACATGCGCCGATCAGCGCAGTCGCGAAAATGACACCGTCCGTTCCGGCTTTGGCCAAGATATGCCAGATGCTTTGCAGACTTCGCTTCACTGCCTACCCTCCCTCAACCTCGGCGTGTCGCGCTCATCCCGCTCTGAGTCCTTCTTCTTTGCCGCCCGTGAATCGCCGCTCACGCCTTCTCGCCTTTCATTCCTCCACGACGCGTAGCTCGTCAGCACGCTTCCCGCGGTGAGAATCGGGTCGTGCCGCACCTTCGGGGTCGTCTTCAACATTTTCTTCCTGAAGACATTGGGCACCAAAGCATCGATCTCGTCGTCTTCCGAATTGACCGGCTCGGCGCCTTCCGCCTGATAGCGGATCTGCACTCGTACGGGGATTTCATCACAAGCGAGCAACGCGGCGTCGAGCACTCCTTCGCCCGCATGTCGATGAACGGCGCGCACGTGATCCGCGGCGGAGAACTGCCCCGTTTCACCGACCTCGGTCATGGCGTTGACCACCAGCACCCGAAATGCTTTCGTACGCCGAAGCGCCTCGGACACATCGGGAATCAAGATATTCGGAATGATGCTGGTATAGAGGCTGCCGGGACCGAGCACGACGATATCCGCCTTATCGATCGCCTCCACGACGCCGTTCGTCGCCGGCGGATCCGAAGGTTCGATCTTCAATGAATCGACGATTCCGCCCGCTGCAATCAAGGCTGCCTCACCGATCACATGACGACCGTCGCGCAGCCCGGCCACGAGTCGCGTATGGACGTGGGTCGAAGGATAGACGCGCCCTTGGATATTCAAAACCTCGGATGCCAATTCGACTGCGCCGAGAAAGCCGTTTTCCTCTTGAGCAAGCCCCGCCAAGATCAAGTTGCCGACGGAGTGACCGTCGAGCACGCCGCCGCAACGGTAGCGCGTTTGAAACAGGCGGCTCATCAGCGGTTCGTTGTGACTGAGCGCCACGAGACAATTGCGAACGTCTCCCGGCGGCAACATCCCCAGTTCGTCGCGCAGACGACCGGAACTCCCACCTTCATCGGTCACGGTCACCACGGCTACGAGTCGCCCGGGATCGTCCGTTCCCTCGGGAAAGAGCAGGCTCTTCATCCCGCGAAGAACCACGGGAAGCCCCGTGCCGCCGCCGATGGCGACGACACGCAAGGGGAACCTGATGGACTCAACGATCTTCACTGTCGTAGTAGCTCCCACCGTACTCGTCGTAGCGGTAGTAGTAGCGATCGATCACCGTGTAGCGCACATCGTTGAGAATGACGCCGATCACACGTCCGGTCGTAATCTGCGATAGCGCCTTACGAACGATCTGCTTCGATGTCAGGCCCGCTCGAATGAGAAAAACGAGGCCATCGGCATACGAATTGAGGATATTGGCATCGACGAAGCGCATCAGCGGCGGTGCGTCGAGAATGACCATATCGAACCGATCACGAAGCTGCCGCAGCAAGCGCCGGAAGCGATCCGACTTGATGACTTCCGCCGGCTTGTCCGGCGGCCGACCGGCCGGCAGCAACTTGAGACGCGACTGATTGAGACTGACGGTCGCAGCATCGAGATCCGCCTTGTCTTCGAATACGTCCATCCAGCCGAGACGCGGCTTGCTCAGCAAGAAGTGATGCACGCGCGGCCTGTGCAGGTCGACGTCGACGAGGCAGACCTTCCGATCGCGATCCTCGGCCAGTACGAGAGCGAGGTTCATCGAAGAGAGCGTCTTGCCCTCGGCCTCTCGACTCGATGTCATGACGATCATCCGGTAGGGATTGTCGTCGCGAGCCCCAAGATGCTCGATATGGGTCGTCATACGACGATAGCGCTCTGTGACCGGCGAACGCGGGTCGACGATCGGCAGCAGCAGCGGATTGGGTGCCAAGTCTCGCGGCGTTCGACGCGCGGCGGCTTTGCCGCCTTTCCGATCGGTCATTGTCGATTTCCCCGTACCCACTAGTGGGACCCTCTCTCGGCTTTTCATGCGGAAGCCCTCTTACCGGAGGACTTCGTCCCCGAAGATCCGGAGTTCGATGGCCTTCCTTTGCCCTTTCTCGCCGTCCGATCGATCGCATGGTTGAGATCGGGTACGACGGCAAGAATCGGCAGGTCGATCGCTGCGGCGAGTTGCTCCTCGCTCTTGAAGGACTGGTCGAAGACTTCGAGCAGCAACACCAACCCGACACCGAGGCCGGATCCCACGGCGAATCCCATGAAAAGGAACAGCCTCAAATCCGGCCAGAACGGTTCTTTCGGCGGTCTCGCGAAGTTGAGCACGACGAGCTTTTCCGACCCGTCGAGTTGTTCGAGCGCCGCGCCCTCGGCGGCATCCTGCACCTTTTCCTGCGCCTCGCGGTATAGATCGGTCAGGCGCTCCTGCTTCCGCTGGTACGCCTCGAGAATGATGTCGTTCTCCGGCGTCATCAATAGCTGGTCCGTGATCTTCTCGTTTTGCTCCACGAGCTGAGCGCGTTTGGCTCTATTTTCTTCGATCTCGTTTTCGAGCCTCTGTATTTCGAGCAACTGCCGCCGGCGGTTCAGTTCCTGCGGCGAGATCAGCGGTGTATCGCCGCCGCTTTCCGCGCCGAGCTGCTTCTCGAGCGATGCGATGCGCCGCTTCAACATGATGACATCCGGATGCTCGTCGGTTTTGTTCTCGTCCCGCGCGGCTTCGAGTTCCGCTCTGCGCTGAGTCAGTTCGGTCAGCCGCGGATCTTCCTCGACCGGCAATGCGGATGTGCTCCCTGCAGAAAGGTTCAGCTGGAGGTTCTTGATTTCGTGCCGCGCCGCCTCCACCTCGCGGTCGATCTGCTGGATCTCATTGTTGTTGCGCTCCAAGAACTGCTCGTTGGTGGTCTGATAGCTCCCTAGAGCGTAACGGTGTTTCGACTGAAACTCCTCGACCTGTTTGTTGATCTCGTCGAGTTGTCTTTCTATATCCTCACGATCGGCAGTGAGTTGTTCGAGAGTTTTTCTGGTCTTTGTCTGTCGATCTTCCTTGCTGGCCCGGATATAGATGGCCGCGAGTTCGTTGGCGATATTCGCCGCCAAACGACGATCACCCCAAACGACGGAAAGATCGAAGAAGCGCCTTCTTTCATTGACCTCGAGATCAATCGATGCGTTGATTGCCCGCGCAAGTTCTTGCAGATCCGCCGGGCCTCCCGGAGTACCGATCAGCGGCACCCGCTCCTGCAGCTCGCGCATGTAGACTTCGGAGGTGATCTCCGCCGAAATGCGGTTGATCCCCGCCACTGGATTCTCTTCGAGCGTCGATTCGAGCAACTTCTTGGAGATCGTCTGTGGTCGCAGTGTCACTCGCGTGCTCGCCTTGAACTTCTGCGGCATCTTGAAATAGAGCGCAATGGAAAAGAGCAGTCCGCAAATGGTAGGAATGATGATCCACCAGCGGCGCCTGAATGCCAGATCGAGATATTCCTTCAACAGAGGGTTCTGCTGCATCATCTCTAGCGTCCTCTCTCTGCCAGGGGAGACCATCGCAAGCCGAGGCTCCAAATGTTGTAGTCACCATCGAGGGATGCGGTATCAGATCGCTGCGTGACCGATTCGCCCGCCGTTACCACATGCCACGCCCGCCCGAGGGATGCACCCCACTCCGCTCGGTAGGATGAGGTCGTCGTAGCGCTCGTTGCCAAGACTCCGGCATCGATGGGATCGCGTTCGGAGCGACGCCCGAAGAAAGCCAGGTAGGAACGGCGAGCTACCGGCACGCGCAGCGTGCCGAAAAAAGTCGTCGACACCGCGGCACCGGATGTCCCTCCCGTTGCCGTAAAGTCCCGCGCAGCACCGAAGAGAAGCTCACCGCGCCGGAAGGCTCTAAACCTCAGGGAAAGGGAGCCGACACCCGAGGTCGGTGATCGAAGATCGGATACCGGTACCGGAGCGTCGCCCGGCCGCGGCCGCCCGGGATCGACGATCTTCGCTTTGCCCATCCCGAGATCCAGGATCCATTGCGTTCGTTCCGGACGACCGCGCGTCACCCCGACGAGCACACGATGCACGTCGGTCGTGCCGCGAAATCCGCTGTCGATCCTGCTCCCGACATAACGCAGACGCGTGGCCGTGCGCGAGGAGAGGTCGGTTTCATAACCGCCGCTGAGCGTGACTGTCGCGATATCATCGACTTCCAACGGATTGGGATCAGCGGTTCCGTCGCCGTCGGCATCGACGGCGATCACATCCCGCGCGTAGCTCGTCGCAAGATAGGTCAGCCCGGTCAGCATCCGCCCCCGCGTTCCCGTGCCCCAGCGGCCGGAGAACCTCGCCGTCAGCGCATCGGTCTGCGTACGTGGAACGGTGATCAACTCCGCATCCGGAGTTTCGAAATCA
>JALUUK010000209.1 GCA_027021395.1 Acidobacteriota bacterium | reverse complement strand
GAATGAACACGGCTAAGCGGTATCGCTGGTTTGCCGGGTATGCGCTCTTGTTGGCCGTTTCGACCGTCTTGCGCTTCGTCGGGAGTACGGACGAGCGAGCCGACGATTTCTCTCAGAAGATGTCGGTGCCGGAGTATCGGGGGACGGAACCGACCGGGCGAATGATCACGGTGGCCTATTCCGTGGCGAAAGGCTCGAAGGCGGCGAAGCCGAAATTGCCCATCGTACTCTTGCACGGAAATCCGAGTACCAAGGAAGAATTCGCAGGTCTGCTTCGCTCCTGGGAGGGGGGCTCGAAAGTCATTGCGGTAGATTTGCCGGGGTTCGGGGAGTCGACCCGGCGGATTGCGGACCATTCCTTCAAAGCGCAGGCCTCTGCCGTGAGGCATTGGCTCGACGAAGTCGTGCCGGAGCGATTTCATCTGCTCGGGTCCGGTATGGGGGGAGGTGTTGCGCTTCATATCGTCACCGCATGGCCCGACCGGGTCGCTTCGCTCACCTTGCTTTCGTCGATCGGCGTACAGGAATTCGAACTCTTCGGTGAGTACCGGTTGAATCATTTGTTGCATCATTTGCAGAATGCCGGAGCGTGGTTGTTGAGAAACGGCATTCCGCACATGGGGTTGCTCGATCGCGGTCCGACCTCACGTTCGTTTACCCGGGCGTTTCTCGACAGTGATCAGCGCCCGATGCGAGCGCTTCTAGAGGAGATCGAAATCCCGGTATGGATCGTGCACGGGCGGCGGGACACCTTCGTTTCCGTCGAGACCGCGGTCGAACACCACCGGATCGTGCCGCAATCCAAGTTGGATCTGTTGGACGAAAAGCACTTCATCGCGCGTGCCGAACCGGAATGGCTGGCAGAACACCTTTCAGGCTTCACTCGGGATGTCGAGGCAGGCCGCGCATCTAGGCGTGCCGATGCCGGCGAGGCGCGCCTCGCTCGAGCCGAGCTGGCTCTTGATAGAGATGCCGTTCCCGCCGTTTCCGGCTGGCCGCTGGTCGTTCTCTTGACGCTCTTGGCTCTGGCGACGTTCTTGAGCGAAGACTTGACTTGTGTGGCGGCAGGAATCTTGGTTGCCGATGGGAGGCTGGGCTTTGCGGCAGCGACTTCGGGCTGTCTGATCGGCATCTTCGTCGGAGATGTGGGGCTCTATCTGATCGGTCGCCTCGTTGGAGTCCGTATCGTGCGGCGCAGGCCTTTTCGCTGGTTCGTCTCGCCGGCGGGCCTACAGCGCGCAACGCTCTGGTTTGACCGCTATGGCGTCTGGATGATCGTCCTTAGTCGCTTCATTCCCGGAATGCGCCTGCCGACCTATGTCGCAGCGGGGGTGGCGCAGACGCGGTCCATACGTTTTCTCATCTGCTTCGCCATCGCGGCGTTCATTTGGACGCCGGCTCTGGTCTACTTGGCCTATCTCAGCGGTGAACGGGTTCTGGAGTGGTTGGAGGCGATTCAAGGGGCGATTGCGTGGGTTCTACTGGCGACCGTTCCCGCGTATGTTCTCGTTCGGCATCTCTTCATTCCGATGGCCACCCATCGTGGTCGTCGACTGCTCTGGGGGCGGTGGTTGCGCGTCAGGCGATGGGAGTTCTGGAGTCCGTGGATCTTCTACCTGCCCGTTGCGGCCTATGTCATCGTGCTCGGGATACGTCATCGCTCGTTGACGCTTTTTTCCCTGGCCAATCCCGGTCTCGAGGACGGGGGATTCATCGGAGAATCCAAATCGGAGATTCTGGCCGGGCTAGGCGACCGCGCGCCGGAGGTTGCGCGGTGGCGGTTGGTGAGCGATGAAGATCGTTCCGCGCGCGAAGCGGCACTTCAAGATTTCGTTTCCGGGCTCGAGGGGGGCTTCCCACTCGTTCTCAAGCCCGACGTCGGCGAGCGCGGAAGACAGGTCCTCATCGCGCGCAGCCTAGAGGAAGCCAAGCGGCACCTTCGGCGGCATCGCGTGCCGATGATCTTGCAGGACTTTGTCGGAGGCGAGGAATTCGGTGTCTTCTACGCGCGTCGGCCCGATGAGGAAAACGGCTGCATCATTTCGTTGACGCGCAAACAATTGCCGCGCGTAGAGGGCGATGGAAAACGCAGCATCGCTCACTTGATGCTCGATGATGCTCGGGCTCCGGCGCTTTTCCAGAACTATGTCGACCAGCTAAAAGAAGAGATTCATCGCATTCCATCTCGCGGAGAAAGCGTGAGGTTGGTCGATGTGGGAAGCCACTGCCGAGGAGCGATCTTCTTGGATGGAGAAGATTTGATCACGCCGGAGCTGTGCTCTGAGATCGACCGAATCAGCAAGAGCATCGATGGATTCTTCTTTGGTCGATACGATCTTCGTGCGCCGAGCGAAGACGATCTACGGCAAGGAAAGAACTTGCGCATTCTCGAGATCAACGGCGTCACATCGGAGGCCACCCATATCTATGACCCCAACCATGGTCTTCTCGAGGCCTATCGTGTGCTCTTTGCACAGTGGAAGCTCGCCTTCGAGATCGGCGCGATACACCGCGCACGTGGGCACCGACCACCATCGCTTCTTCGTCTTCTCAAGAAGGTCCTCGCTCGGCTTGGATAGGTAGCCATGTGCGCCGCGCTTTGCCTAGCGCCTTCGCAGGTCCATTGCGGTTTGGCGCGACCGTCTTGCGGTTTCGGGGTCGGTGCGCCTGAAGTGGAGTAAGACATCGCGCGCCAAGCCGCGAAGGCCGCAAAGAAAAACTCAACGGCGCAGAGTTCGGGAGCGGAAATCTGCCATTCGGATGTCGGAGGGCACCTGCTATCGACGATCTTCCGGGCCACCTCGTTTTCTGTTGCGAGAGACTCTTCTTGGCGGCCTTGGCGCCTTGGCGCGACCGGTTTGCGGTTTCGGGGTCGGTACGCCTGAAGTGGAGCAAGACATCGCGCGCCAAGCCGCGAAGGCCGCCAAGAAAAACTCGACGGCGCGGAGTTCGGGAATGGCAATCCGCCATTCGGATGTCGGAGGGCACCTGCTATCGACGATCTTTCGGGCCACCTCGTTTTCTGTTGCGAGAGACTCTTCTTGGCGGCCTTGGCGCCTTGGCGCGACCGGTTTGCGGTTTCGGGGTCGGTACGCCTGAAGTGGAGCAAGACATCGCGCGCCAAGCCGCGAAG
>JALUUK010000208.1 GCA_027021395.1 Acidobacteriota bacterium | reverse complement strand
CGGATCGGCATCGCTTCCGATCCGATGGCTGACAACTTCGAGCCACCACGATTCGCCCTCGGTCGCGGCGAACTCGAACCAGTCATCGTCCGATTCGGGATAAAAGCTGCCTGAAAGATCGACCGGAATCGAAATCTTCTGCGCCGAAGTCGGCCGGTCATTCTCCGCCTGCTCGACAGCGACCGGGCCGGCGGCGAGGCCGAGCACGCGCTGCACGCCGAATGGGAAGGCAACGACCGCCTTTGGAACGGTTGCCATCGTCAGCGATTCCCCCTGCGGGACGAGCGGCCACGGAAGGCGAGCCATCGACGCTGCAGCATCTCCGGCGGTCGACGCACTGCACGTCACATGTTCCAGCGGCTGCCGGTGATACTCGAGTCGCCCCGGCTTCGCCCCTGGCAGATTCCACCCCCACACGTCCCAGGGCGCCGGCTGTGCCGGCACGGTCGCAAGCGGACGTGTCACGACGACATACGGTTGAGCATGAACCGAGAGACGATAGAAGTAGTTCGCTCCCCCGTCATAGACTTCATCGTGCACGGAAAGGAGATAGGTACCCGGCCGAGGCGCGCGGAAGAGAAGGACGACGTCGCGTTCGAGCTGCATCGCTCTTGCCAACTCGTTGCCGTCGGCATCCCAGATGGCGACGTTCGGGACCATGGCGGAATCGATCGCTTGAGCCTGGCACTCGACCGTGATGGCCTGGCCCTGCTTGAGCTCCACGCGGTAGTAGTCGACGGCGTTTCGAGCTGCCGTGCCGCTCACGGTGACCGGCACGTCGATCGACATCGCCTTGTCGCGACTCCGGTTGCCACCGTCCGAACGCAGCTCCTTCCACCGTCCGATCACGAACCGTCGCGGGTTGGAATGCCCGTGACGCCCGATCGCTCGTGCCTCGTAGCGTCCCGGCGGAACATCCTTCGCGATCGTCACGGTGAAGTTCCCGAAGACGGGACGTTCGGGCGAGCCGAATGCATCCGGCTTCGATCGCTTGACGGTCGCTCGAATCCCCGGGTGCGAAAAGACCAGTCGGTCGACTTCGTCGATGACCGGCCCGGCGACGGTGACGTCGAGTGTCGACCCGGGCGCAGCGCCGGGCGGATCGATCGACGTGATCGTCGTCGTGGGAAGCTGGGCCGCGCCGGGGCGAACCGCCAGCGCCATCCCGACCAACGCACAAACAACAGACGCCGTCGCCGGGCGTCGCCGGCGCGATCGAAGCGAGCATCTCACGGTGGTTGGTCTCCCGAGATTGACGGGTGGGGGATGGACTGGACCGCGACCGTCGAACCCGGTCCGACGACATTTCCGTTCAACCCAATCTCCGGCCAACCTAGTGGTTGAACAGGAACTCCTTGGTATTGATCAGGGCCCAGACCAAATCTTCGTAGGCGGGACGTATCTGGTCTTTCTTATTCTGAATGTACTGCAGGGCGATTTCCAGCTCTTCGGCGGTCGGCTCCCGGGAAAATGCCGTGAGATAGAGCCGCCGCACGTTGGCTCGGTGATCGGCGTCCTTCTTCGCCAGCTCCTGCACGCGCTTCCCACCGACCTTCGACTGCACTTCGCGAGAATTGATCAAGTGCAGACTTTGCGCCAGGTTCGCTTCGGACGACCGCTCGCACTCGCAAGCACTCGCCGCCTGCGGACGGCCGAAGACCGTAAGAAAGTACGAATTGAACCCGCTGTCGGGCAACTCGACCGCCCGAGTACCGACCGGAACCTGCCCGAAATTGGTCGGCGACCCGGTAACGACGTCGATCGCATCGAGCAGCACCTCGGCGTTCAGCCGCTTGGGATAGTACCTTGAAAAATTCTGCCGGTCACTGACGTTGAAATCGTTCGGCTCCGATGAGAGCTGGTAGGTTCGCGAGTTGCAGATCGTACGAATGAGCCCCTTGAGGTCGTAGCCCGATTCGACGAAGTGCCGAGCGAGCTGGTCGAGCAATTCCGGATGGCTGGCCGGATTCGTCACCCGGAGGTCGTCTTCCGGATCGACGAGGCCCCGCCCGAAGAAATGCTTCCAATAGCGGTTGACCAATGCTCGAGCAAAAAACGGGTTGTCCGGGGCCGACATCCAATCGGCGAGCGCCTTGCGAGGATCGTCGTCCGGCGAGAGTTCGACCGGCTGCGATCCAAGTCCGGTGGGAGGCACTCCCTTGCCGGTCTTGGGATTCGTCGACGAAGCACCACCGCGCCGGCTGTAGATTCGATCCTCGAACGTGTAGGGGCCGGGCTTGCGAGCGACCTTGGAGAAGAACGCCGCAAAGCCGTAGTAGTCCCGCTGGCTCCACTTTTCGAACGGATGGTGGTGGCACCGAGCACATTGAATGCGAAGACCGAGAAACAATTGCGCCGTGTCTTCGACTTGAGCGAATTGGTCCCGGACCTGTTTGTACCACGCGACCGCCGGATTCGTGCGCACCGTGCCGGTGGCCGTGATGATCGATCGCACGAACTGATCGTAGGGTACGTTCTCGTTGAGCGACTCGCAGACCCACTCGCGAAATGCGTACGTGATCCGCCGCTCCTCATTCCGCTGGCGCTTGTTCCGCAACACGGCACACCACTTCGTGGCGAAGTACTCGGCATAGTCGCGGCTGGCCAACAGGCGATCGATCAGCTTCGATCGCTTGCCGGGCGACGAATCCTTGAGAAACGCTTCGGTCTCCTCATACGTCGGCAGCCGTCCCGCGATGTCGACCGTCACGCGCCGCAAGAACGTGGCGTCATCGGACAATGCCGATGGCGGCATGCCGAGCTGCTTCAGCTTGGCAAATACCTGTTCGTCGATGAAATTGGCGGGCGCGGGGAGATTGTCGAGTTTCAGGCCGAGCGGTATCGTTGCGCGAAAGACGGCCACCTGTCCCTGATAGCGCGTCATGACCGCCACACTGCCGCTGAGACTGCCGGTCGATACGAGCCCTTCGGTGGTCGTCGACGCCATCTCCGGATCGTTCGACTCGAATTGCGTCATCCGCGTGACGTCTTCCGTGGAACCATCCGTATAGTGGGCGATCACTGCGAGCTGCTGGTCCGATTCCCGGTCGAGCACGCGGTCGGAAGGGATCACTTCGATCCGCTCGACCATCGGTGCGTCGGAAGCACCCGCCGGCATTCCCTGAGCGATCCAGCG
>JALUUK010000207.1 GCA_027021395.1 Acidobacteriota bacterium | reverse complement strand
AGGGGGATGATGTTCTTGAGCAGGGCGCCCCACAGGTAGGCCGCTTTGGCTTGTTGCTCGGTCTTCGCGCCGAACGACCGCTGAACGATCGCCTGATTGCCGATCCAATAGGCGGGGCTGAGGATCATGGCCAGCCCGAAGAGAATTCCGGTCCAGGGGAAGGGGGAGGGCGTGTCGACCGGCAAGATCAACTGCAGGTGCGTATCGGCGGCGCCGCGCGCCGCGATGCCGGCCTGCAGCCCCTCCCATCCCCCGATATCGGCCAGGCCGACGACGAGGACGGCGAGGCAGCCTCCGATCATCACGGCGCACTGCAACATATCGGTGTAGACGACCGCCGCCAATCCTCCGGCGAGCGTATAGATGCCGGCGAAGAGCGCGGTTGCCATGATGCACGTAAGGACTGGCCATTCGAACAGGGTCTGCAGCATGCGCGCCGAAGCGAGGAGCATGATGCCCAGGTTGCACGCCATGAAGGCGAGCCAGCAGACGGCGAGCGCCGATCGCGTCGCCGCATTGAATCGCCGCTCCATGAACTCCGGGATCGTGTAGATTCCGCTGCGCCAGAAGAGGGGAATGAACAGGAAGGCGCCGACGATCATCGCCGGCACGCAACCGATCCACTCGAAGTTGGCGACCGCCAGGCCGTAACGGTAGGCGGCGCCGCCCACACCGATGACATCGGTCCCGCCGATATCGGTCGCCACCAGGGACATCCCGATCGCCCACCAGGGCAGACTGCGGCCGGCGAGAAAGAAATCGCTCCCGGTCTTCAGCCGCCGACCGATCCAGAGCCCGATCGCGATCGTTCCCGCGAGGTAGAGCCCGACCACCACATAATCGACGACGTGCAGTTGACCGGGCATGTCCCGCGCCTCACGCGATGGTCACCGACGAATCGAGATAGACGTCCTGAATCGCTTGCAGCAGAGCCGCTCCTTCGTCCATCGGCCGCTGGAACGCCTTGCGTCCGCTGATCAGCCCCATGCCGCCGGCTCGCTTGTTGATCACGGCTGTCCGCACCGCTTCCGCCAGATCGCCCGCGCCGCTCGACGGACCGCCTGAATTGATCAAACCGGCGCGCCCCATGTAGCAGTTGGCCACCTGGTAGCGGCAAAGGTCGATCGGGTGGTCGCTGGAGAGCTTTTCGTAGACGAGCGGCGAGGTCTTGCCGAAATCGATGGCGGTGAAACCGCCGTTGTTCTCCGGCAGCTTCTGCTTGATGATGTCGGCCTGGATCGTCACGCCAAGGTGATTGGCCTGGCCGGTAAGATCGGCGGCAACATGGTAGTCGACTCCGTCCTTCTTGAACGCCGGGTTCCTCAGGTAGCACCACAAGATCGTCGCCATGCCCAGCTCGTGAGCCCGCTCGAACGCCTCGGCCACTTCCACGATCTGCCGGTTCGACTCATCGGAACCGAAATAGATCGTGGCTCCCACCGCCGCGGCACCCATGTCGAACGCTCGATCGACCGAACCGAACATGATTTGATCGTGCGTATTGGGATAGCTGAGCAATTCGTTGTGGTTGATCTTTACGACGAATGGGATCTTGTGCGCGTAGCGTCGTGCGACGGCACCGAGCACGCCGAAGGTCGAAGCGACCGCATTGCAGCCTCCTTCGATCGCCAATCGGACGATATTCTCCGGATCGAAATATGCGGGATTGGGAGCGAACGAGGCGCCCGCCGAATGCTCGATCCCCTGGTCGACCGGCAAGATGGAAACGTAGCCGGTGCCGCCGAGTCTCCCATGCCCGAAGAGCCGCTCGAGATTGACCAGCACGCGGGCATTTCGGTCGCTGGGACCGAAAATACGATCGATGAAGTCGGCACCGGGCAGGTGCAGCGAGTCCTTGGAAATCGTTTGGCAGCGGTGTTCGAGCAGCGAAGCTGCGTCGTCTCCGAGCAACGTCGGGATATCAACCTTCGTCATGATGAAACTCCTTTTGCGATGGATCGATGGGCGTACCTTCGGGAGAGACGGGAACTCTGGGGCCCGCCTTCCGAACAGCTTCGCTGGCCGCGTCGGCGTACGCCTCAAAGTTCTTGCGAAAAAGTTCTACCAAGCGCGCCGCGGTGCGATCGTAGGCCGACTTGTCGGACCACGCCTCGCGCGGGTGCAGCAGTTCCGACGGGCATCCCGGAACGACTCGAGGAATCCTCAAACCGAACACCGGGTCCTCGTCGTAAGCGGCGTCATGCAGCGTCCCCTCGTGGATCGCGTCGATGATGGCACGCGTGTATTTCAGCGAAATCCGAGCACCGTCGGCGTGCGAACCACCGTTCCATCCGGTGTTGACGAGCCATACGCGGGTTCCTCGCTGCTTCATCTTCCGAGCCAGCAGTTCGGCGTACTTCACCGGATGCCAAACGAGGAACGCGGCGCCGAAGCAAGCAGAAAACGTCACTTGCGGTTCGGTAACCCCGACTTCCGTTCCGGCGACCTTCGCCGTGTATCCGCTGATGAAGTGGTACATCGCCTGTTCGGGGGTCAACGCGCTCACTGGGGGCAGCACGCCGAACGCGTCGCATGTGAGAAAGATGATGTTGCTTGGATGCGCCCCGACAGCAGGGAGCTTGACGCCGTCGATGAATTCGAGCGGATAGGCCGCACGCGTGTTCTCCGTGATCGAATTGTCGTCGAAGTCGACTTCCCGAGTCTCCGGGTCTTGAACCGTGTTCTCCAGCACCGTGCCGAAGCGGATCGCGCGATAGATCTCCGGCTCCTGCTCTTCCGACAAGTGAATGCACTTGGCGTAACATCCCCCTTCGATGTTGAACACGCCTTCGTCGGTCCAGCAATGCTCGTCGTCGCCGATCAGCGACCGATCCGGATCGGCCGAAAGGGTCGTCTTGCCCGTTCCGGAAAGCCCGAAAAAAAGCGACACGTCGCCCCGCTTGCCTTCGTTGGCCGAGCAATGCATGGAGAGGATTCCGTGCTTGGGCATCAAATAATGCATGATCGTGAAGACGCCCTTCTTCATCTCGCCGGCATATTGCGTCCCCAGAATCACGAATTGCCTCGACGTAAAATCGATTGCCACGCTCGTCGGCGACGTGACCCCGTCGATGTTCGGGTCGGCCGGAAACTCGCCGGCGTTGTAGATCACATAGTCCGGCTTGCCGAAACGAGCCA
>JALUUK010000206.1 GCA_027021395.1 Acidobacteriota bacterium | reverse complement strand
GCATTGGTGTGCAATGGTCGCAGTCGACCGAACGACAGAAACGACGTAGCAAAGTTGAAGATCGGATCGGCAAGCTGTAGCGCTACGATCAACCCGACGAGCATTCCGACGATTCCCCAGATGAGCGTTGCCCAGAGGAACAACCTAGCGATCGCGTCATCGTAACGAAATCGAGCAACCTGTGACGACATATTCTCTCTCCTCACCCGTATATGCGAATGAACAGCGGGCTGGGTGCAAGTAAGCCGCTGCGAACAACTGTGTTGTGCATTCTCGGCGAGCAGAAGCTAACCGAGCCGCACGCCGTTTTCAACAGATGGAATGGCTCGGCAGTCTCGCATCGATGAGCAGCTGCCGAACACCGGGAGTCGAGATGGCTAGAGTTCTCGGTACGAAGAGGATTTCGGACCTTTCGCCGACGATCAGGTCGTAACGCGCGGGGCGGTCCATTTCGTCGACTCGCGGGATCAGAAAAGGGCTCTCGGCGGCGCGCAGGGTCAAGGGCCTCCGCCCGCTCGTAGCGCCACGGGATATCAGCAGGGCTCCACCCCGCAGGAAGATGAAGCCGGCACAGGGGATATGGTTCTCGTAGGTCAACGTCTGGTCCCCATCGATCCAGGCACGGGTGATGTCCTTGAGTTCCATCAGCCTTCGGAGTTCCGGCGGAAGCGGCCGCCGAATCCGCTGTTCGGTGACCATCTACGGCAACCCTCTCATGACCGCTCCTCTCGTATTCGCGTGCGTGAAGGGCCAAGCTTCAGAGAGTCAGCGTAACGGGGAGGGGTGGGATTCCCAATGATAGCTATCAGCGCTCCCCTTGATATTGATCAAATGTGGCGCGAGAATGGGGCATCGGCCCCGCAGCCGCCTCGGACCGCGGCTCGAAATCGCTCGGTCCGGGGGTCGAAGTGCTTCGGAGCGAGTAGGGACAGCAATGGCCAAGAACGATGATCACCTTCCCCGAATCGGACGGAAAGGGGCGGGCAACTGTTTCACCTGCCAGGCAAAAAACCAAACGGAGTGGTGTGCGCTTGACGAGGAGGATCTGCGCCATCTCAACCAAGCCAAGACGACGAACATCTATCGCAAAGGGCAGGTTCTCTTCTATCAGGGGAATCCGTGCCTCGGGATCTACTGTATCGAATCGGGCACGATTGCTCTGCGCATTTCCGATTCGAACGGCCACGAGGTGATTTCACGCCTGTATGATGAGGGGCAGACACTCGGTTACGCCGCTCACTTCGGCCAGGGAGTACACGAGGGAACAGCGGAGGCGCTCTCCGACGCGCGGGTTTGCTTTGTCGATCGTTCCGCGCTGCGCGGCCTGTTGAATCGTGCTCCGGCTCTCGGACATGAGTTCTTGGGTACCATGGCGCGAGAATTGCGGGATTCCGAACGAGCGAGGCTAGAGGCCGCGACTTTGCCGATGCGGGCACGGGTGGCCCACCTGTTGCTTGTCTTGAAAGACCGCTTCGCGGAGATTTCGGACGATGGAATCTTGACCATCGAGCTTCCGATTTCTCGTACCGACCTTGCGGCGATGGTGGGTGCGCGCCCCGAAACGATTTCCCGGGTCATCAAACAACTCGAAGAAGCAAATGTCGCCCGCTTCAAGGGAAGAAAAGTGATCGTCGAAGATCTCGACTCCCTTCTCGATGAGATCGAACTCGTGTGAGCGCGCGGTCAGATCGCCTTAGCGATCGCGAGGGAATCTCAGCGAGACAACGGTTCCGGCGTCCGCGCAACTCGCAAGTTCGATCTCGCCCCCGTGCGCACGCATGATCTTCTTGACGATGGGGAGGCCAAGTCCGGATCCCTTGTGCCGTGTCGTGAAGAAAGGTTGAAAAATGCGAGGAAGCGCTCCCGGAGGAATGCCCGGTCCGTTGTCGCGCACTTCGATGACGATCGCATCTCCCTCCCGGCGGGAAGACAGTTGTACGGTGCCGCCGCTCGAGTGCATCGCTTGAACTGCGTTGTGTGTCAGATTGAGCAGGGCTTGGTCGAACAAGACTGGATCTGCTAGGACTTGCGTCGCATCGGGGGCCACGACGATCTTGACTTCGATCTCGGTGGAGTCGGCAAGTTGGGTCGTATGCGCTACGGCATGGGCAAGTGACGCCTGAACATCAAGCGGCACGGGCGACGGCGCCGTCGGACGAGCGAAATGGAGCAAATCTCGAACCAAGCCCTCCATGCGTTCGATCTGCTCGCTGACCTCATTGATGATCTCATCGCGTCTCCGGCCGGCGACACGGCCGCGTTTGAGCATCTCCATGGCGCCTCTCATCCCGGCTAGAGGATTACGAATCTCATGGGCGATGCTGGCGGAAAGCTCGCCGACCGCAGCGAGTTGTTCCGATTGGTGAACTAGGTGCTCTTCGCGGGTCGAGACGTGAGCCTCGATGGCGAGCATGGCATCGAGCAAAATACGCTTGAAAAGAATCGCAATGAACTTCGAAGGATCAGGCGTCTTCTCTTGTTGCTGTCCGGAGCTCTCATCTCTGATCTCGGCATGTTTGAGCAGCCCGGGAAGAAGGCGTTCGAAGAGATAGGCATAGCCGCCGACAAAGAGATGCACCGGGAGCCCGATATTCTCGTGCGCTCTGCCGATACGTGCCTGCCTAGATATGTAGGAATCACCTAGCTCAGCATCTCCTAGGCTTCGAATATAGGAAATCTGAGACATCTGCAGCCTGTCAAGCAAGTGCGGATCTTCCAGGATCGGCCGAAACCATGGGAAGTGCAAGAGATGTTCGTAGAACGCGGAAGCAGCGCTTTCCGATTCGCCATCGAAGGCGTCGGCCAAGGAATTCAGCTCGGCAAGATCTGTGTCCGAGAGCTGCACATAGCGCATGAGAAGGGCGAGATCTTCCGTCGTTTTGGACGGGATCCTATCTTCCGGCGGCATTTCTTGACTCCGGCTGCGGTGGAACGAGCACACGGTAAGCGACCATCGTATCTTGTTTTCCGCGGCTTATCGTATAGTGAGCGGAAGAGAACGAGATGTCTTCGGCAAAGTAGGCCGAGAAGCGGGGGTCTCGCACGACATGTTCGAACCAGGAGGGAAAAACGATGAGATAGTCCACGCCCTTCTCCAGCAGGAATCGATGCAGTATGAGAAGGTCCTGACGAATACCAACGGCCAATT
>JALUUK010000205.1 GCA_027021395.1 Acidobacteriota bacterium | reverse complement strand
GATTAATATGCCGTATTCGGCGCCACCGGGCTCGTTCCAGGCAAGACGCACAGATTCCAAGTTGCGCATAGCTGCGGGACGACGACTCCGCCGATCCCCTCGATCACTTGCGTATCCGAGTGCCCGGAAGGCGACCCTCTGCCGCCCTGTACCGCGCGCCAGACAACGATCGGATATCAAGCCGGAACGCTCTTTCCCAAGATTCCTCCGTTGCCGACCCCGCGGGCCTTCACCCAAGAAATCGAAGACACTTTCAGCCGTCCTCAGACCCGCCCAAAGCGGGCGCAAGGTGCGGCGGTCGGACCGGTGATCGGCGATGGCTTAGGGCCGGACGAGATCTGGCAGGACAACTGGCTCTTGAACGGCTCATTCAACGGCGCGTACATCCACGAGAACAACTACGCCTTTCTGCCGGCGACGACCCTCGTCGAACATCAGGCTGCTGCGAAAAACGAACATTCCTTCGTCGAGATCCAATTGGCGACCGATCTCGCAGGTCCGAGTTACAACGTCGACCTGCGCGGCCGTGTATTCTCGGACGGCAATTCGATCAACTTCTATTTTCTCAAGTTTGCTCGGCAATGGCAAAGTGCCGGCCCCGAGCCCGATCTCGTTTTGAACGCGACGGGTTGTCCGCAGAACAGACCGGCAAGCTGGCAGTGCAAGTCGGGTGGCGACGATGGTTTCGATTGGATCGAAATGGCGCGATGGAACTTGAGCGCGGCGGGACATGCGGAGGGAGGGGCCAAGTGCACGTCGATGCCGCCTCTCGGCGACTCTCCCGACCACAAGGTCTGGCTGCGCCTGCGAATTGAGGATGATGCGGCCGATCGTCCGGAAATTATTGGCGGAGTGGGTTGGATGGATGACGGCTCCGACTGCCCCTCCACTTCCGATCTCTCCGGCTGCGATCGTTGGTGTGAGTTCTCGGTGTCCGACACCAGCGACAACCGGAAGGTTTTTCAAGGACAAAAGGGTCGGTGGGGTGTGTGGAGCCACGACGTGGATCATCGGATGCATGTTTTTCGAGCGGGCAGTGAGCCGGGAAGTTGAGCAGGTCGATCATGGGTAGATCGCTCGTGCGATACGGTTGCTGCTTTCTTCTCATCCTCGTCTTGGGTTGGCGCGGCGTCGCGGCGGTCGAGCCGGCTGTCGATTTGGCGACTGCAACGGACGTGTTCACGATGACGGCTGCGGACTACGGCGACAAGCTGGGTATTCGCGGTACGCACTGCGACGTCAACGCGGACGGCTTGCTCGATCTCATCCTTGGTGCAGACGGCGGCGATGGTCCGCTCAACACGGAGAGCGCCGTGGGCGAAGCTTACGTGCTGCTCGGACGTCGTGGAGCATGGCTGGGTACTCAGGGAATCACGACTGTTGCAGATACGGTCATCTATGGAGAAGACCGGTTCGACTCTCTAGGCCGAACGGTGATCTGCGGTGATGTCAATGGCGATGGTTACGACGATGTCTTGCTTGGCGCTCGTCAGGCGAACGGTCCGAACAACGAGCGCCTGACGGCCGGGCAGGTGCATATCGTGCTCGGTCGCGCCGTGATGCCCTCGTCGATCGATCTCGCGACGGAGCCCGCGACGGTGATCTGGGGAGCGGCGCCGGATCATGCTATCGGAGGTCGTTTCGACGTCGGAGACATCGACGGTGATGGATTCGAAGACGTGATCATGGGAGCTAGGGACAAGGACAAGACCGGGACGATATCGTTTGCCGGTCGGGTGTACGTCGTCTTCGGCCGAGCGATTTGGCCGGGCCAAATCGACCTAGCGACCGAAGCCGACCTCGTGATCTACGGCGATACGGAAAAAGATTTCCTCGGCAACAGCATCGGATCAGCGGATCTCGACGGTGATCAGACGGCGGAACTCATAGCTGTCGCTCCCGATGGCGACGGGCCGCTCGACCTGCGCAATGGCGCTAGCGACCTTCACGTTTGGTACGGTCGCGCAACGTGGCCGGCCGAGATCGACCTCGCGGTCAGCGATGCGGACATGCTGGTCTATGGTCCGGATGCGGGAGACAGCGTCGTCAGTACCGGTATGGATTTGCGTTTCGGCGATCTCGACGGGGATGGTTTGACCGAAATGGTGATGGGAGCCGATTTGGCGAGCGGTCCGAACAACGACGCCTACGCCACGGGAGAAGGGTTGGTTTTCGAGCCGGGTCCCGTATTCCCTTCCACCGTAGATCTCGCGACCGACCGCGATGCCGTGGTCTATGGGCGACAGATCGATGATCAGTTCTGCGGTCATATGCAGGTGGGAGATTTTGATGGTGATGGAATCGACGACCTCCTCTGCGCTTCTTGGCAAGGCGACGGTCCGCAAGATATGCGTCCTGACGGTGGTGAGGTCTACGTGATCCTTGGAGGGCCTTCGTTTCCGCCCACCACGGATCTCGGGATCGACTCGGCCGATCTCGTCGTTTACGGCCGCGACGCTGGAGACCAGGAAGGAGTCATCGCCGTTTCGGATCTCAACGCCGATGGCTTGTTCGAGATGGTCACGCGAGCCCTGGAAGATGCGGATCATCCCTATCTCGTCACATTGACGAGCCCCTTCGACATCGACGGGGACGGTGTGACGCAACTTGCGGACAATTGCCCTCTCGTGGCCAACGCTTCACAAGTCGACACGGACGGTGATCTGCTCGGTGATGCCTGCCAGGGAGATTACGACGGCGACGGTCAGCTCGACGAGAGCGACTGCGCACCGAGCGACGCTTCGGGCGGCACCCCCGAGACGGTTGCGGGGGTGGCTTGGGAAAGCGGCTCGACGGAGACGCTGCTGTGGCAATCGGCGGCCTTCGCCCAATCGTACGAGTTGACACGCGGCCTCATGTCGCAGATCGACACGGGAGCCTACGGCCCCTGCATCACCGATCGTGATCCCGACACCAGCGACACCCGTTTCACGGATACCGAGCGGCCGGCGAGCGGCGACGGCTTCACCTATCTCGTCCGCGGCCACAACGGTGTCTGCGATGTCGCCGGAAGCTGGGGCTCTACTTCCACGGGCAGCGAACGCGAAAACACCGACCCCGCCGCCTGCCCCTGACCTCCTGCCCCGAACATTCGGCCTGCACCGCAGATGCCCCAACGCGCACTCCGCCGCCGGAGCGCTGCGTTCCCTAATG
>JALUUK010000204.1 GCA_027021395.1 Acidobacteriota bacterium | reverse complement strand
GTCTTTCGCAAGGTGCAACGCGTCTTGGCGGGGCAGAGCCTCAATCCACCGGAAGTCGTCGTCGAAACGGCCGACGTCAGATTGCGACCGCATGGCTGGGCTTCGCGCTGAGTCTGACCTGTGCGTGGGCGGGTGAAACCGGCGCGCCGGATGACGGAAAGAACGAGATCGTCTATCAGCTGGATGCGGGAAGCGGCATTCCGGGTCGATTTCGTATCACCATCGGGCCTGATCGTTCGGGGGTTTGGACCGTCTCGGCGGCGTGGAAAGGTCGTCCTCTGGCCGGGCTTTGGGTGGAAAACGAGGCTGGGGATACGATCAGCCGCGCCGTCGGCCCACCACCCTTGATCACGAGCTTCGAGGTGAGCGAGGATGATCTTCGTCGAGAGAGGCGTTGGGTCGTCCGCTTCGGTCCCACCATCAACCGGGGGCATCTGACCGGCACCATGGTCGTGGCCAAGCCGCCGGGGCGTTCTGGGGGTGCGAACGGCGGGATGGCCGGACCAAGACCCACTGCGCCGCTTACGCCCATCGACGGGCCCGGTCTCGTCCTCGGTGAAGCCTTCGGCGAGGATTCCGCAGGCCGCGCCCTCGAGGCGCTCGCTCGCGCAATGGCCGGCGCCTCGGCCTCCTCTTCGATCTGGTACGTCAAGCACGGCTCTCTTCTCGTCGAGAAACTGCGCGCGTCGGATTCACCGCAAGCGGCCCGCCGAGAACTGGATTTGATTTGGTCGTCGCTGAGAGGAGAACATGCACCGGACAAGGCCCTAGATGCCGCGTTCCGAAACGTCTTGGCGACGCTGAACGACCTTTCACGACCTCGTCGAAACCCGACACGACAGGCAACGGTCGATCGTCGTCGCGATCAAGTCGTCGAGGCCCTCTCGCGCTTGGTGCAAGAGCTCGAGAAATAGAGAGAGGTCGGAGTGCGTTCCTCGCCCGCGTTGCGAGCGCGTGCGGAGGCCGGGCCTCGTTTCCCTTTCGAGCCGGTTCGAGTGGGAGTGTGGCATCATCATAGCGAGGATCTCTCGGTCGACATTCCATTCAACGCCGGTGAGCCGGTCTGAGGAAGGGTCGAAGGGGAGAAGAGGAGCGTCTGATGGAAAACAAAGTCGTAGCTCATCTACGGGAAGGGCGAATCGTCAAAGGACTTACCCACGATTTCGATTCTCGGCGTGAAGTGTTTCATGTGCTTCCAGCAGAAGGCGGCGGCATTCCGGTTCGCGTGCGTATTTCGGAGATGAAGGCCCTCTTCTATGTACGGGATTACATCGGAAATCGCGAGTACGACCCTCCCCCCGGATTCGGAGTGAGAGCAGATCGAGGAAGGCGCTGCGTCGTCACTTTCTACGACGGCGAGGTGATCTTCGGTTCGACGCCGGACTACGATGCCGATGGGCGACCGAGCGACTCCGACGCGCTCGGTTTCATGCTCTACCCGTCCGATTCCGACGACAACAACGTACGTATCTTCGTTTCAAGCAAGGCGATCAAGGAAATCCATTTCCCCGAGTCGTGATCTCTTCGTCCGCGCCATCCGTAAGACTACATGATGCGAATACGGTCCTTGAGCGGTACGCCAGGCCTGAATGCTGCCACATACGTGGCGCGCAATCGACGAGATCGGCCGGTGCGTGGGTCATGGTACTTTCGCGATTCGCGTTGGCGCACTTCAAAGGTACCAAAACCGGTGATGGTGACGCGCTCGTTCAATTCGAGCGTGTCGGCGAGCACTCCCTCCCCGCGCACGGGAGAAAAAACCGCACGGAGTACGCGCTTGGCGGTGCGGCGATCGACATCGGCTCTTCGGGCGACGGCTTCGAAAAATTCTTTCTTGTTCATAACTCCTCCTCGATGGATAAGAACTGTACGCGACCACGAGAGTATGGAAAAGGAACCCGACACACTTTTCCTGATGCTCTTCTTGCTCATGAGAGAACACCCCCGACGTATCGCGAAGATCGTCAACTCCCGTTCTCGGGAATTCACTCCCCTCAAGTCATGAGAGAGATGGCCGTCCGTAGAAGAATCTCGATTCCGTCGGGAAGCACTCGGTCATCAATACGAAACCGCGGGTTGTGATGAGGATGGACCACGCCCGCTTCTTCGTCTCGCATCCCAAGCAACATGAAGGCACCCGGCCGGGCCTCGAGGAAGTAGGAGAAATCTTCCGAGGCCATCGTTGGAGGATTGGACAGAATCTTGTCGTGGCCGAGCACGTCGGAGGCGGCCTTGCGCATCGTTTCGGCCACGACAGGATCGTTGATCGTTGCCGGGTAGCCGAAGTTGCGGTGGACATCGACTTCGATCCCGGTGCCCAAGGTACCGGCACGGGCCGTTTCGACGAGACGGGTGGCGATCATTTCGCGGGTCTCGGGATCGGTCGTGCGGAACGTTCCCTCCAAAGTGGCTCGTTCGGGAAGGACATTCGCCGCATCGCCGGAGTGGAAGCGACCAATCGTCACGACGGCCGCGGTCATCGGATCGATCTCTCGCGAAACGAGGCTTTGCACCGCTGAGACGAAGCGCGATGCCGCGAGAATCACATCGTCGGCTTGGTGTGGTAGTGCGGCATGACCGCCTTTGCCGCAAAAGGTGACGCGAAATTCGTCGGAAGATGCCAGCACCGTTCCGTCGGGAATGATGGCGCGACCTCGTTCGAGGTCGCTCCAGAGATGAAGACCCAAAACGTAGTCGACTTCAACTTCGTCGAGAAGTCCGGACTCGATGATCCTGCGGGCACCTCCGCCCTTGGCCTCCTCGGCCGGCTGAAAGAGAACGAGAAGCCGGCCCGGGAAAGCGAGGTCTGCACTTGCGCGCTTCCATGCTTCGCAAGCCCCGAGCGCGATGGCCATATGGCCGTCGTGTCCGCAGGCGTGCATGCGCCCGGGATGGCGCGAGCGCGGATCGTGCTCTTCGAATTCCTCGATCGGCAGGCCATCCATATCGGCTCGGAGCATGATCGTTGGTCCGCTTTGAGATCCGGGCATTTCGACGAGCAATCCGGTTTCAGCGATTTCCTTGCGGACCTCGAGGCCGAGGCTCTCGAGTGCGGAGGTGAGATAACGCGCGGTTTCGAATTCTTCGAAAGCGAGTTCGGGAATCGCATGCAAAGCTCGTCGATGCTCGATCACGGATGGAAGAGCCGTGCGGATATG
>JALUUK010000203.1 GCA_027021395.1 Acidobacteriota bacterium | reverse complement strand
CTTTCCCGGCGGGGGTCGACCCCATCGACTATGCGGTCGAGGAAGTCCGGCAACTGCGCAAGATCGTCGAACATCAGAAAGAACAAGGTCCGCCGAGCGTCGTCTGGATCCCGCAAGCCGACCTCTTCCAGTCGGCCGACGGCATGGTGATCCTCTTCGCATTGCCGGGACTCCGGCGTGAAGAGATCAGTATCAATGTCTCGAGTGGGCAGATCATCGTGCACGGTCGACGCGAGCCGCCGATGAAAGAATCGGAGATCAAGCCGCTGGCCATCGAGACGAACTGGGGCGCATTCGAACGGCGCATGCCGCTTCCCGCCGGGATTTCTCCGAGCGACATCTCCGCGCGGTATGAAGACGGGATCTTGCGGGTAGAGATCGCCGCTGCCGGTGGTGAAACCCACGGCGCGGAAAATGTGGAGATCAGCTCATGACGAATCGCAAGAAGACGACGTCCTCGCGCACGACCAGGAGTTCTCGGTCGGCGAGCGCGACGAACCGTTCCGAACGAGACATACAAAAGCAGGCGACGGCCGAGCTTCAAAAGGCGTTTCAGGTGCACACGCTCGTGCAGATCGTGTTTCAGCACTTGGCCGCGGGGGCGACCTATCAATCGGTCGCCGAGCCGATGGGCCAGAGCGGGACCATGCCGCACTTCGCTGTGGGAGTTCCACCGGTGGTGGTCGCACCACGCCACCCGACTTTCCCGACGGTATAAGCGAAGGCGGCGAGGTTTCCGAAGCAGCCGGACCGGGGCTGCTCGAGGCGCCGACCCGCTTCGTGCGCGCCGATGAGCGCGGGCGAAGCCCAACAAGAGGAGACGTAGCCATGTTCTACTCCGATCCGAGCTTGTATGGGATGAGTGTGAGAACCCCCGTACAGGCAACCCCCTTGCAGGCCAATCCCCTGCAAGCCACCCATCCCCTGCAGGCCGGCCCCCTGCAGAACCTGCCGATTCAAGGTCAGTGGTTCGATCCGAACTTGATGGCGCAGCGCGCTGCCGTTCCTTCGCATCTGATGCCGCAGGCGGTGAACGATCCATATGCCGGAATCGTGGCGCAGCCGACGCAAGCGAAGTGGGCGAACTGGTTCACCCACTACTACCAGAACCAACCGCTTGCGTATCAGGCTCAGAACCTGATTCCTCAAGTGCCGACGTCGCAGGTCTATCCCCTGCAGGCGACGATCCCACAAACTCCGATCGCCGCTTTCGTTCCGCAGGCCATGACCCAGGCTCCGATCAACTTCAATCCATGGATGACAGGGCTGACTTCGATTCGTCCATGATCTGCACGAGACACGCGGAAACCGCCCCGGGCCCGATCCGGTCAGGGTCCGGGGCGGCGGACCCTTGCCCGAGCTGAGATTCTCTCGCCTCGGGAAGAGCGGCTCTGGCGATGTACTCGGATCTCTTGAAGACATCACTTTCGCGGCAGGTCGTCGGACAAGAACGGGCGGTCAACGTTCTGGTGAGATCGGTGACCACGGCCGTCAGTGGAATGGTCGAGCCGGGCGCTCCCCTTGGGACGCACCTCTTCATGGGGCCTCCCGGCACGGGCAAGACGCACTTGGTGCGTTCTCTCGCACTGGTCTTGCATGGGAGTGAAGAGCGGCTCGCCGTAGCGACTTGCAATCCGCCGGCCGGGGGCGAGGACTGGTTGCCCTTCGCCGGGCAGTTCGTCTCGCTCTTCGTGTGCGAAACGGTGGAGAATCGGCGCACGGTCCTAACCGCACGGCCGCTGTCGTTGTTGTTGATCGAGCATCTCGAACGCGCGAGCCAAGCCACGGTCAGAGCGTTGGTCGCATCACTGGAATCGGGCAGGCTGCCGCTGCCCGAGGGGCGCATGGCCACTTTGGAAAACACGCTCGTCATCTTGACCACCAACCTGTGCTCGAGGGAGATCCTGGATTCCGGCACTCCGGGCATCGGCTTCGCGGCTCCGGCGGAAGAGTGCGAAGAGCAGCAGGAGGTCGTTCGCAAGGTCTGTCGTCAGGCGGCGAAAAAGCACTGGGGGCAAGAGTTCTTGGCTCAACTCGACGACTTCGTCGTCTTTCGCGCGCTCGGTGAAGACGATCTTCTCAGCATTCTCGAGCGCGCCAACCGCCGCTTGAACCACCGGCTTTCGACCCTCGGCCTTTCCTGCGAAATGTTGCCGGCGGCGCAGCATTTCCTGCTCCACCGCGGTGTCGGCCAGTTGAGGTCGGGGGCCAAAGGACTGGTGAAAGCATATCGGCGATTCGTCGAATTTCCCGTGGCGGATCTGGCCATCAGCGGAAGTTCGCCCTTCGGTTCACGCATCGTCGTCGATCATCATCGTGATGAAGAGCACCTGCATTTCGTCGTCACGCGCTCTCGGCCGCATCAGCACGCCGCGCCCCTGCCATTTTCCGTTCCCATCGTATCGGCTTGATCTCGGCTTTGCGTGTACCCTCGCCGGTATGAAAGCCATCCTTCATCAGTTCTTGGGCGGGGACGGGCTCGAATCCATCTCGCCTCCTTGTTTACGGGTCGGCATGGCACTGAGCTGCCTCGGGGTCGACTACGAACTCGAGAACCTCCGCTCGCCGGGACAGATTCGGGCGATCAGCCGGACGGGGCGCTTGCCGGTGCTCGAGATCGAGGGGCAGAAGATCCCCGATTCGGCCACCATCCTCGACTACCTCGAAGCGCGGTACCCGCAAGGCGGACTCTTCCCAAAGGATCCCGCCGCACGAAGGCGCAGCGAGCTTTGGGAATGCTACGGCAACGACCATCTGTACTGGTGCGGTTACTATCTTCGCTGGGTCGACCCGGAGATGACGGCGGATTTTCTGGATGCGTTGGTTGGTCGAGCATCGGCAGTGCAGAAGTTCGTCGTCAAGAACGTGCTCGTCCCGCGCCAGCGCAAGCGCGCGCTAGCCGTCGGAATCGCGGGCAAGACGCGAGACGAGATCCTCGCAACGATGGCGCGGGGCTTTGAGATGGTGGAGGAGGCTCTCGAGAGCGCTCCATTTCTTTCCGGCCTCGATTTTCCCGGCCGAGGCGATCTCGCCATCACTTCCCTCTTCGTTCAGATGGGATTTCGGCAGTCGATGAAGGTTCCGGCTGAAGAATACGGCAAGCGGAAGGTGCTGATGGCATACGCAGCCCGGGTCTACGATGCCTGCAAGATGGAAAAGCCCCGCTGG
>JALUUK010000202.1 GCA_027021395.1 Acidobacteriota bacterium | reverse complement strand
CTGCTGATTGCGGATGAAGCGATCGAGAAAGGGGCCGACCCTCACGGCTTCGATCCTCGCCCTCACCTCGCCCGTTGTCGCACGCTGATCGAGACCCAAGATCTCGTCTACCGGGAAAGATACCGCGCTCTGCTCGACCGCCTCGCCTCTCGCTGGGGCTGATCGCCCTTTTTCGATCCACCGATCCTTCCCATTCATGGTCGAGCCTACGCGAAGGCCGATGCGAGACCCGTCCCGGCGATCCGGAGGTCCGGGTCTTGGACAAGAAGGCGCTGCGTAGTGCAAACCGGTGAGGGTGGCGCGCTTTCGAGGATCAGAGGCAATCCGCGACGATGCGATCGTTGCCGGAGGAGGACGCGCCGTAAGAGGAAAGAGCGCAGTCATCCTGCACGGCGATCAGGTAGAAAAAACCGGCTCCGGCGGCTGGTGTTTCCGGATCCGTGTAGCTCGGCGTGAGAACTTCCGCGCGGCAAGCCCCTTCGTCGAAAGGCGTGTTGCCGGCACCCTCGCCGAAATCACCGCGGGCCACCGAGTACGAGACGGCATCGCTGCGTTCGTCCCAAGAAAGAGTCTCCGTATCCGGGCCGAGGACGAGCGAGGGGCCGAGCGGTGAAACGACGGCAAAATCAGCCGTGGCATCAGGACCGGTTCCATTGCTGACGGCATCCGCCCCGAAACCGCGTCGAGCGAATGCCTTTCTCACGAGGCAGTTGTCTGCACCCCCGTAGCGGTTCTGCTCGGCTTGTATGATCGCATCGCGCGCCTGCACCATGTTCGGATTGCAGGCGAGTAGTTTCATGCCATCGACCACGAGTTGCTCGGCACGCTGTTTTCCCTCGTCAAAGCCGTGGGCCTGGATCAGATCCCGGCGCATGCTCCAGAGGGTCACGCACCAGATCTCTCCCTCGGTGTGCACTGCGCAGCTGTCGTTGTCGCAAAGGTCTGCATAGGTCAGCGGGTTGAAGGCGAAATCGTAGTGGTAGGGATAGCGGCGGATGCCGCGGTCGGAGTTACCCGTCACATACTCCCCGACGACCATGGGGCCATCGGGATCGTCGGTGGCCTTGCTGTAGTGCGTGATCGAAGCCCAGTCGCTCCAGCCCTCGCCCATTCCGCCGGGCTGGGGGCCGGACAGGCAAGTCACCTCCGGACCCCCGACTAGGCGGGTCGAGAGTCCGTGCCCGAATTCATGAAAAATCACGCTGCCGTCGAATGCGCCATCCCGGTCGGGATCCGTCCACAAGAAGTAGTTCGTCCGCGGCTGCGATCCCTCGTTCGTCGGTGACCAGTTGGCGTTGTTGCGAATGAACGAATTCGCATAGGAATCCTGCACGTCGATATTGACGCGATCTCCTCCGACGCCTCCACGCCCGAAATTGTCTTCCTGGTAGTTTCCGGCCGCCTCATCAAACCCGAGCGCATAGTAGAGGTCGTGAAAGACGTTGCCGAGGTGGAAAGCATTCGTGATCGCCGCATCGGAATCACCGATCCGGCCTTGCTTCGCCCATCTGTCGGTAAAGGGGAAGTCGAAATCCAGGTTCTGCCCGCCGTCGGCCATCGGGTTGAGATCATCATTGTCGTTGCCGCCGAAGTCGCGGCGAGAGGCAACGTTGTTGCCTTGGCTCAAGGTCTGATCCGCGGTCACCCAGTTGGCTGGTGAGGCCGTCGGATCGCCGGCGAAGGATTTCCGCACACGTGGCGCGGCACCGGGGTCCTCTTCGAAGACGACGCCGGTCGCCTCGGAAGGCGGCACGACATAGTAAGTCAGACGTTCTCTAAGGAAGGGTTCGCCCGACACGGCATCGACCATCACACGATAGAGATTGTCCCATCCCGAGACGTTCTCCCACAGCCTGGCATGCCAGACGAGTTTCGCGGAGCGACCTCCGAGCGGTACGAGCATCAAACGAAGTTCGGGAGCAGCGAGGTATTCTCCGCCTTTCGCGAAGACGGTCAGCCTGTCCCCTTCACCCGCTTCCGAAAGAACCGGCGGAACGACTCCGGAAAGTCCCAGACCTTGCGCTGCGATGGTCAAGGCCTCGGCCGCACCGATCTGTGCCTCTTCCGTTACGCTCAAGCCGGGAAAAAACTCACCGCCCACATTGAGAATCCGCCGTGCGGCATCGACGTTCACGCGGAGTTGCCCGCCGTACACGGAGATTCCCGCCACTCTTTGTAGGAAGTTCAGGTGAGTCATGGCGCCCGACATCGTTCGGTCGCCCGCCGTGGAGTAATTCCTGACGACTTCCAAGTTCGCGATTTCCTGCGGGGAAAGACCGAATACCGCTTCGTGTTCGACGAGGAATCGGCGCACGGCGACCACCAAATCGCCTTCGGGCAACGGCGCAAGGGTGCCGCGCGGATCGAGCAGGAACCCCGGTTGCGTCGAGCGATCGCCGAAATGAACCGCAACTGTCGGGCCGAACGCTTCACGAGCAGCGGAGACTACGTCGGCTCGTGCGCTCTTTACCTTTTCGCTGATTTCGAAAGCGGCTCGCCGATCGAAGTTCTGCGGCAAGGATTCATCGAGCAAGGGCTGAATGGCCCACGCGCCGAGCGACGCTCCTGCAAGCAGCAACGAAATCGAAAGAAACAGATGTCGGGTCGGTGTCGAAGCGCTTCGTCGAGAGCAGGGCATCTCTCCACTCCTTCGGTCCGAGCCGGATTCCGGCTTCGAACCGACAATTGAACCACCTCCCAGCATGCCCATGGTTCGCGTTGCGAAGGTCGAGCAGAGCGATGACCGCGGCCTGCTCGCATAACCCACTACGTCATTGTCATTGCCTCGGAGTCTACTGAGACGAACACGCCGATTCAACGGGCATTTTGTCAATTCGCCGGTTACATCAGGAGAACCGGCATGAGCGGCAGCAAAACACGGCAGGAATCCGCGAATCTCGCCCCCGGCTGAAGCGCGCTGGATCGTCCTTCCTGCCAAGGACGACGCCTACACCCCATCGGGTGCGGGGCTGAACTTTCCTGTGCTCGCGCGTTCGGCGTGGACTTCGGAGACGATGCGCCGACAATGCTCCAGATCGATTCGGGAGAATTTCGTCGCGGCGGTCTTGACGGCAAAGAGCGTATTGTGGATCGATGCTTCGATCTCCATGGCGCCCTGCGACACGAAGTAGTTCACGAGGCGATAGGTGATCAGGTGTTTGGTTCCTCC
>JALUUK010000201.1 GCA_027021395.1 Acidobacteriota bacterium | reverse complement strand
CATTGGCAATCGCCGTATTGTTCAGTTCATGGACCTCACCGACCTCGTCGTCCGGATCGACCAGTGCATGCAGCCGGTGATGCCCGCCGGTCCTGAGTTCGACGGCCGCGACAACCACGGCGCTCTCTTCGGCACCCAGCCTTGGCACCAGCCACTCCGCGAGCAGGACCGCGCCTCCGGCCGGATCACCGTCATGAACCCGGACCACCACGTCGGATGCCGGGACGAGCCCGATATTCGTCACCTCGACGACGACTCCCACGGGGCCGCCGACGGCCGCCCACTGGCGGTCGACCTGGAATCTCGCCACCCGGAGTTCAGGCAATGCTCCGGCCTGTCCAGCCAGTTCCACGGCCCGGCGCGCATTGATGCGGCCCCATCCCTGAAAGTAGTCGCGACCCGGCTCTCCGGTATCGTCAGTGGACGCCTGCAGAACCGCGCGCGCCAGTTCGCCACCGATCCTGTCGTCGTGCGCGATGACCAGTCCGACCAGCCCCGCGGTGTAAGGCGACGCCATGCTCGTCCCCGCGAGGAGCGTGTACCGTGAATCCGGCGCGAGCGGCCTGCCGAGTGTCGTCCCGTCCGCCCGCGCGGACAGAATGTTGTACACGTCGCCTTTCGGCCCACCTCCGGGCGCGGAAACGTCGAGTGCGGGGCCGAAGTTGGAGAAGTACGTCAGATTGTCGGAAGGCTCTGTTGCCGCGACGCCGATGGCGGAGTCGAGACAGGCCGGATACGCTCCGTGGAGATCGTTGCCCAGGTCGAAACCGTTGTTCCCGGCGGAAGCAACGACGACGACTCCCTGCTGTCGAGCATATTCTATGGCGTCACGCAGTACGCGTGGGGGCGTTCCCCTTCCGTTGCTCGGTCCCCAGCTGTTGTTGATCACGTCGGCACCGTTGTCAACCGCGTACACGATCCCTTGGGAGAGATCAGAAATCGTACCCTCTCCATTCGGACCGAGGCCGCGCACCGCCATGATCCGGGCCTGCCACATGACACCTACGATGCCGCGTGCATTGTTCCCGACCGCAGCGATTGTCCCGGCGACATGCGTTCCGTGACCATACCCATCTTCGGGCTCCGGATCACCCCCCCAGAAGTCCCAGCCGTGAACGTCGTCTACATAGCCATTGCCGTCGTCATCGACGCCGTTCCCAGGAATCTCTCCGGGATTGATCCAGACGTTGTCTGCGATGTCTTCATGGCTGCGGTCGAGACCGCTATCGTTGACGGCAATCACGACGTCGGAACTGCCCGTGACGACGTCCCACGCTTCGTCGGCCGAGATGTTCAGCAGCCCCCACAGATCAGCGTAGGACTGCCCCCACGCCCCGCGGGACCAGACACCGTCACCATCCGGGTCGGCGTACGTATCGTCAGGATTCGCGTGGGCGCGCATGGCGTAGTCGGGATGAGCGTACTCGACGGCAGGGTCGCGCCGCAGCTGGCGCAGTACGGATGCCAAGTTCGCCTCTCGCGCGAGGTGAAGCACGAACCACCGTTGCAGGCTTCCCGCGGGTGCGGCGCTAGCGTGGTTCTCCGCATCGTTGCCAGCCCGGGGCCCCACTATGAACATACGTTCGATGGTACCGCCGGAATCTGTGAGCAGCCGCCGAACGACCTCGCTGTCGTCAGGATCGTCGGTGCGCAGCTTGAGAACCACGCGTCCGGGGACGGCGCCCTCAAGCGGCAGCCGCAGACTCCGGAGATGCGCAGGTGGCTCGAGCGGTGTTGTCTTCGTCGGGCTCTCGGATGCCTGTGACACCAGAACGGTGCCAGCGAGAATGGCGATCATCACGATCCGTGATGTGTTCGTCATGGTTCCTCCCCTCTTCATCCGGACCTCCTGAAGAGTCCCGGCGTGTGGGTGACGAGGACAGGGAGGAGGCCAGCAGACCGCCGTGCATGCACCACGCGCCCGGTCCGTCCAACAGGCGGCGCGGCTCGCGCCCCGGCGCTCGGACCCGAGTCCCTCTCAAGACCAGCGAATTCCGATCCCGCGCCTCGCCAACTCGATTTCGAATCGGGCAGATTGTACTTGGCATCGGCCCGCGCAGTCAAGTCCTCCCGCCTCTTCGTCGCATCGCGGGCCGACCTCTCGGCTCTCAGCCTGTTTCGTGCTCCCCCTCCGGACCTCCTCCGCGACCCAGACCGAGCGCGGCGCGCTGCTCGGCCCGCTTCTTCGAGGTCCTCTCGCCGCGCCCAACGAGGCCGTTGACGAGTCGTACCTCGACCACGAAGCGGCGTGCGTGGTCCGAGCCCTGCTGCTCGACGACCTCGTAAACCGGCAACCCTCCAGCCGCGCCTGTGCGAGTTCCTGGAGCGCGGTCTTCGCGTCGCGCTGGCCGGTGCGCCCGTCGCTCGCGCTGTCGATCGCCTCGCCTACGAGTTCCCAGACGAACCGCCGCGCCGCCTCGCCCCTCGTCGAGGAACATCGCGCCGACGACAGCCTCGAAGGCGTCGGCGAGCAGCGAGTCCTTCTCGCTCGCGCCCGCTGGTCAGTTCCTCGCCCCACGCGAGACGCAGCCCCTCGCCGAGGCGCCGCGCCTGGGCGGCGAGCGCGTGTGTGTTGACCAGGCACGCCCACCAGCGGCATCGCCCCGTCGTCGAGTTCCGGACAGCGCCGGACGATCTTTTCGGCCACCAGGAACTCCAGCGGCTGATTGTGCTCGGCAATATCGTGCTCGTGGGCGTACGAGCGGTAGATCAATGCGGGTCGCAGCAGGACCGGGTCCCGGAAGTGGTAGTCCAGCGCCACCTCGACCTGGCCCGTCCTGTCCTGCATTTCGTCTTGCACGTCGGATCTTCCCCCGCTCGCTCGGCGCCGAACGGAGCCGGGAACGGCAGCTACTGCTCGATAAGGTGCTTTTCGAGATCGTCGGGCGTGATCGTATAGTCGATCACGCGTGGATCTTTCGTGACACCTGAGATGCGCCGCCTACCTGCGCGAACACGACGACCCGACCCGGTCGGCAAATGTTCAGATTTCTACGGTTTCGGACGAGCGGTAACAGACCTCGGGGGGCACCCGTCGTATGAGCGTCAAGATGAGCGGTCGACTTGGCTGCGCCTTCGATTGCAAGACGGCAGATCGATTTGGCTGATGCCCCAAGCCCTGGTGATCGATCGCAAACCCACGGAATGCAAGATCACCTACGTGGAGTTCGGGGCCATGGGGGAGGGGAGCCGGGTTCGAAGATCTGGGGTCCGATCTGAAACCGGTGGCCACGGGGGGGTGTCCTGGTCGGCCGTGAAGGCGGAGTTCCATCTAGCGAGCTATTCGTCGAGGGCTCTGGGAAGCACTCCTCCGGGGCGAGCGAAGTGGGGAACGGTCGCATCGGGCGAACCCGTCGGATCCACGAACTTTCCCTCCACGGTCGAATAGTAGAGACATCCCGCCTCGTCCGGCGGCCGGGACCGCACGAACGCGTCGGCCGAATCCACCGCGGCATTCCACTGGGCCTTGGCCTGGGTGGGATCCAACGGATCCACCAGTTGAAGACGACCGAGTTCTTCGGGGCGGAGCTTCGCTCGACGACGGAGCATCTCCAGCAGGGAGAGCGGAGAATAGCCGGGATCCTTGCCCACGGCCGCCCACACCAACGGACCCAACGCCAGAATGTGCTCGTGGAAATAGAGGGTGTCCACGACGTCCCGTACCTCATCGCGACCGGCCAGGGCCAGAACCTTGTTCGTTGCGAGATCGATAGGATGGAGCCGATAGCCGAACTCCTCGCTCCGCTCCACGGGCATGAATCGCCAGGTAGAATCCTGCGCCCACTCGATCTTCGTGGCGTCGTCGCCCCTCCGCACGACAGCCCGGACATAGCCGGGCTGACTGATCTCCACTTCCAGGACGAGGCCCTCTCCTTCGAGGGAAGTTCGATCTGCTTCAAACGCGGAGGCCACGCGCTGCACGCTGTCCTGGAAGTAGTCGATATCGTGGCTGATGCGCTGCGTGTTGGGGGCGGCGAGGATGGCGGCTCCTCCCGCGAGATAGCTGTCCTCACTGCGGTTGTCGGCCAGCAACCGGCCGAGTTCGGACTGGAACGCCGTCAGGGGCACAGCCGAGCCGCCACGTTCCAGGCCACTCGGCCGCCATACCGTTTCAGCCTCTCCGCGACCCACGCGGCGTCCGCGGCCCCGACCTGGAGATCGGGATCGTACGACCAGAAGCACTGCGGATGGAAACGGCGAAACGCCCGACGGATCTCCCGAACTCGCACCATGCGCTGGGCATCCACGGACGTGAGCGTCCGTCGGCTGGCCCTGCCACCCCGACGGCCGATCTCGGAGAAGTACTCGCGAAGCCCGGCATCCATGGAGATATCATAAGCCGCTTACGATGAATGGCAAGGGCGGGGCCCCAAAGATTGCTTCTCCCGGGGGCCCGCGAGCGCCCTGCCGCTCTACTTGACCAACGTGAGTTTGGTGGTGGCCCGCTGCCTCCCCACATCCAACAGGCCTTGGTAGACCCCCGATGCCACCGGCTCTCCGCGCACGTCCCGCCGCTAGGGAAAGACGCGGTCCCCGCGGGCAATCCGCCCATGTGGAGCGTTTTCACAACAGGACGGAGCCTGTCAACGATTGTGAGGCGCTTCCGTCGCCAGTGATCCGTGCTGGTTCCTATCTATCAAAACGCCTACGCCTAGAACTCGGCCTGTAGCCTGGTGAAGAGGGCGTTCTTGTTTCGCTTGGTCCCCGCTTCTTGATTGAAATCTCCGGCTGGGCCTTGGTGATAGCCGCTGGCTCCGTCGCCGAGGGCTGCGAAGGCAATGCCGAGATCCAGTGCAAGGACGGGCGTGAGGTGCAGCGTCGCCATGACCATCGCTTCCTTGCCCACGGTCGACTCCCGGCCGGCTGCGCGCGTGTTGCCGAACCAGCCGAGGGCTGCCTGAACCGAGAACCGATCGGTCGCGGGGAGCGTGTATTTGACCTGCAAGGTGTCGAGGCCGTAGCCATTGTTCGAGAGATTTACGGAATCGCCATCGAAGCCGGTGTCCGTGGGCCCCTGCACCGTGAGGATTCCCGTGTAACCCCAGTAGCCGTTCGCGCGCACGATCGACATCACCGGAAGGAATCCGCCTCCGTCCGCCGCACCCTCCGCGTGCGTCGCCTGCACGCTCAGATCACCCGCTCCAACGGGCATCGCCACCTCGAAAGTTGCGGCTAGTCCACCTGCATCTTCCAGCCGGCCGAGCAGACTCCCGGAAGTGCGGGAGGCCATCACGAATCCGCTAAGAACCGTCTTCCGGATCTTGCCGTTGACTGCGATGCCTGCGTTCCAGTGGGACGCACTTTCACCGAGAGGATTCGACAATTCGACATACGAGACGCCTGCGTTCCAGCCCGCCCTCTCGCCCGACCACCAGTAATCAACTTGGTAGTGTGTCGTGTCATCGTCGGCCGCGCTCTCGAGTCCCTCATCGATGACGCCGGCCGCAACGCGCAGTACCCCTGGATCGATCCCGAATTCCACCGAGACTGCCAGCGGATTGTAGTTCCAGTCGCTAGAGAACAACGTGTCTCCGAAACGATCCGCAAGCGGCAGCAATCCGACATCGATCGATACCCGGCCCGTGCGATACATCATCACGGCGTGCCGCATCTTCACATCGGCCTCGGTCGTCGTTAGATTGTCCGTCGTGTCGCCGAGTTCCATCTGCAAATGCGTGGAGAAGTCGCTCGAGAACTCCACGTCGATGTCTTGGCGGATCCGAAGGCGGGCGGCTGTCTGCCGGTCTGCGGCGCCGTCGTCGTTGTCCGCAACGTAGCCGTTGACACGGTACTGGCCGCCGAAGCTTACATCCGGCCCGTCATCCGTCTGCGCAGGTGACGCCAGTACCCATCCGATGGCGACCAGCCATGCGGCGTATCTGGTTCCTATCACCTGCTCACCTCCATGCGCTCGCTCTCTAGCGGGCACCCGTCAGAAATCCACCTGGACACGAAGCGAGAGGAATCGGGCTCCACCGTCGGGGATGTCGGTGCGATCGGAGTTGATGTAATTGCACATGACGCGAGTCACCGGGTTGACATACCAGTTCAGGCCGATCCCGAAGTTTTCCATCTCGCCGCCTGCTATTCCCTCGTCCGTGAGGTCGAGCGTCGAATAGCGCAAGACCAATTCCCACGCTCCCAGACCGCCGGCACCCCAGTTGCGTGACGGTTTCATTCGGCTGAAGGTTCCAGTCGCCGTCTTGTAGCGACGATGATCGTCGGTTAGGAAAACGCCCGTCTGCAAGTACAGCCCACCGAACGACGGATCTCCCAGCCTGTCTCCGCGCTGGCACGGACCGGAGCAATTCGTCCCGGCGGTGGCGACCGCGTTGCTTTGGTCGGCGCGGATATGTTCTGCCGAGAACCAGAAGCGATCGAAGACGCCGGCCACTTCCGCGCTGTAGATCGTCGCACCATCCGCCATGAAGGTACCGGTATCGACGAAGCGCGGCGATAGGTGCGCTTCCGGCCTCTGCCGCCACCGGAACGAATCGTCACCGAGGTCCTTGTCACTGACGGAGAGCCCTAGATGCAGCAGGCGAGCGCCGTTTTCTTCATAGACCGGGAGGCCCGTGACGCGTGCCGTCACGTTGAGCTTGCCGTTGCCGTCCTTCGTCGTGCCGAAACCGTCCGATTCCCGGAAGATGCCGGCAGCCCAGGTCATGCGGTTTCCGACTCGGTCATGAAGCATGATGCCGGTGTTTCGTGACGGCGAAAAAACGCTGTTCAGAGAACGCTCGAGAAAGCTGATGTACTTGCTGCTCGTCAGTTCCTCGAGACTGAACGGCTCCTTGAAATGACCGACGCGAACGTTTCCGACCGGTGTTCCGAGAAATCCAATGTACATGTCCTTGAAGTCCGCATCGCCGCCGACGAAATCGTACTGGGCTTTGAATTCGATTCGCCCGTACACGACGCCTTGCATGAAGAAGCGAGCACGGCGAAACTCGTTGCCGTCGCGCACCATGCCGACCGCGTCCTCGATACCGGCATCGGCGCTCGCGAAGCTCCAGTCCGCCTGGATGCGACCTCCGAACTTCAGTTTGTATTTCCCGTCAGCCGACGTCACTTTGAAGCCGTTGTCCCACTTGGCGGCCCAGTCGTCGTTTTCCGCAGCGGCTGTCATCGAAACGAAAGTCAATAGAAGCGCGACGACCGCAGCGATGGCAACGTACCTATGCGATGAATTCGTGCCGTATCTCATGGAAGCCTCCCGCACCGCGCGACTCGAAGATCGCCGGTGCCGATGCTCAAAGGGAAAATAAAATCAACCGTTGCCCAAGTGGGCATCTTCATCTCGTGAAAACTCCAGCAGGAGTTTCGCCAGAGCCGTGTAGTACGAGGCGCAGTCGGCGCGATGCATCGCGCGTGCGAGCTCCGGCAGCCAGCATCCGAGGTGTTCTCTCCAGAATCGCTCCTGCCGTTCGCGCCACGAGATGTCACCGGTCGTGGCCTCCTGGAACGCCAGAAAGTACATGAACTCGAGTTCATGCGACACATGATCGGGTGCGTCTCTGTTTTCGGAACTCGGCGCGAGGCCTGCTTCGGCGTAGGCCTTGGCGGCATAGCGGCTCACCTTGCCCATCAACTGCTGATCGGGATCGAGGTAGAGCGATGCCCAGGGGGCTGCCGCGATCTCGAACGGGCCGACAAAGAGCCGAGCATGCGCGACGGCGATCTCCTGCCGTCGAGAAAATGCGTTCTCTGCGGCGCTCGTGAATTCGGCCGCGAGTGTCTTCATTTCCCCATCGAGCGTATCTAGGCCGCAACGGATCGCATCCGGAAACCCGTCCGGCCAGGAGGCCGGCGGAGAGAACGCTTCCGCAAGCACGCGGTAGGCGTTTGCTCTAGCGACGGTCTGCTGCTGATCTTGCATCGCAATCGGTTCCCGGCTCATATGCGGCGCTCTGCGTATTCTCGAACGTAGTACACGTTCGGTTCCGTACCTTTTTCCCTTTTCAAGATCTTCGGAACGTAATTCGCCATCGCACGACTCGGAGCGCTGTTCGGATCGTTCAGATCTCCGAACATTCGAGCATCGGCGGGACAGGCGACCACGCAAGCCGGAAGTTCTCCATTGGCGACACGATGGTCGCAGAACGTGCACTTCTCCACGATACCTTTGGGGCGAATCCCGTCGTAAGTCGTCGCACGGTCCGGATTGTAGTAGGGAATCGGTGCGCCCACTTGCTCGCATACTTCGCGACCGGTCGACGAGCCGCCCGGAATGGCCGGATCGTCGTTTTCCCTGTAGCGATGATGGGGTGCATCCTCGTTGAAGTAGATCACGTTGTAAGGACAAGCGACCTGGCACGACCGGCATCCGATGCACTTGTCGGGATCGTGCAGAGTCAGGCCCTCTTCCGACTTGAACATGGCCGTCGTTGGGCAATTCTGCACGCAGGGCGCATTGTCGCAGTGGTTGCACAGCGTCGGGATGTAGCGGTAGCGAACGTCGGGAAACTTCCCGGAGGTCTCGATGATGTGATTCGACCACGCGAAGCCGTCAGGCGTGTTGTTCTCGACTTTGCATGCGAGATCGCAGGCGGCGCAGCCTACACACCGCTGGAGGTCGATCACCATGCCGTACTTTTTCTTCGCCATCGTTCAATTTCCTTATGTGGCGGCGACGACGCGTACCCGCACGACGCCTCCGTGTCGAGCCGTCGAGCCGCTGAGGTGCTCGTACTCGGCGGGCAGAAGGGTGTTGTTGTTCCCTCCTCGCGGGAGGCGCTTGTGGAAGTCGGCCGCGGCGATTCGTCCGTAGGCCCAATGTCCTTGGCCGTAGCACTTGGTTACCGTTCCGGGCCTCACGCCTTCCCAGAGCTTCAGCCGGACCTCGATCGCGCCGGTCGGCGAGATCACGCGCACGTTCTGACGGTTGTGCAGGCCGAGCTTCTGCGCATCCACGGGATTCATCTTGAGCACGTCGTCCCAGTTCTCATCTCCTGGATCGACGTTCTTGTGCCCTTGGTACCATGAGCAGTTGGCCGAGCGCCCCTCGCGGTTCATGCGGCTGCGATGCTCGAAGAAGATCAGTGGATACTCGGATTCGTCACCCCAGCGAAGAGCGGGCTCGAAGTGCGGTACGAAGGCCAACTCGCCGGTTGCGACGTACTTCGTCGCCTCGAGGACCCCATCGACCGTGGTGTCGTGCCGGGCGGCATGAGCGGTGAGTGCTTTCTTGAGCGTCTCGCTGTAGAACTCGAACTTGCCGGTCTCTGTCTTGAACTTGCCCCAGCGGCTTCGATAGGTGTACCGATGGGAGTTCCAGACTCCTCTCTCGACGAAGTCGTCCCACCCCGCGAGCGCGTCGCCGTGTTTTCCGTAATCTTTGTGAGTCGCGTCCCAGTAGGGCCGCGTCAGCTTCTTGAGCACGAAGAGCGCGAACTCCCGGCTGTTGGTCGGCTCACTTCCGCTCTCCGGGTCTGCGAACTCCTTCCGGAAGTAGCGATACATGTTGTCGAAACCCTTCTCGGCCATCTTCTCGGCGAGAAGCCAAGGAATCTCGGTTTCGTCCTGTTTGACATCCCAAAGCGGCTTGATGAGCGGCTGCGTGAGACTCGCGTAACCGTGCAAGTTTTGTTTCGACTTGAGGAAGCTCCACTTTTCGAAGAGCTGATGGGCGGCCGGAAGAATGACATCGGCGAAATGTGTCGTCTCGGAAGCGTGAGTCGTGATGTGCACGAAGAACGGCAATTTGCTCAATGCGCGCTCCCACCGATCCGTACCCGAGCAGGAGAACGCGAAATTCGCCCAGTAGGCGATCGCGACCTTTATCTCGTAGGGGTCCTTGGCGAGGATCGCATCGGCGACGTTGTTCGTGACGACTCCGCCGCCGCTCTTTCCCTTCTTTAGGGATGGAAAGTGCAAGCGTCCGCGCTGATCGATTTTGGGTTTCTTGGAGAAGTTCTTGGCCAGATCATCCTGGTAGGGGACCAAATCCGGAATCGGGTCCGAAGGCACTTTCGTCTTCTCGACGACGCCGCCCCGCGAGTCGATGGAACCGACGAGACCGTTCAGCGCATGGCACGCCACGGCGGCATAGGCGCCGCGAGCTTGCATGCTGGCCCCGGGGGACAGCCAACTGATCGCCGCCGGTGCGGCCTCTGAGAAGTCGATCGCAACGCGGCGGATCTGATCTGCCGGAATGCCGCAGTGGGCCTCTGCCCACTCAGGGGTTCGGTCTTTGAGTTCGATGTTCCACCACTTCACGATGCCGTGCGTATGGATCTCGCGGAATGTGTTCACATCGACCGGTTGCCCGGCGACGAACCTGTTCGTGCCGTCCGCAAAGTCCCCTACGAAGTCTTTGCTCCAAAGTCCACCGGTGAGAATGACGTGCGCGATCGCCAAGGCTAGGGCACCATCTTCGCCGGGGATCACCGGAAGCCACTCGTCGGCCTTCGTGGCTGTGGCCGAAAGGCGAGGATCGACCACCGCGACGCGTGCACGGTCCCTCACACGTCCCCATATGTTGATCGCATGAGGCACCTGTCGATTCGATGCCACCGGGTCGGCGCCCCAGCAAAGGACATAGCGCGTGTATTCGAGATCGTAGTCTCTGTAGTCCCAGAAGCCGTGCGTGAAGTAGGATCCGAACTTCTCCGCCTCGGCGCAGATCGCCGAGTGGCTGATGCCGTTGGGTGAGCCGAAGATCTTGGGAAGCGCCGAATAGATGATGTCGCGCAGATAGCTGTAGCGTCCCCGCAGCAGCGCGAACGCATGCGTCTCGCCGGCAAGCCGAAGCTCCATCATCTTCTCCACGATCAGGTCGATCGCTTCGTCCCACGAGATCGGTACGAATCCGGGATCCTGATCACGACCCTTCTTCGGGTTGGTCCGGCGCATCGGAACCTTGATCCGATCCGGGTCGTAGACTTGCTGAAGAGCGAGGTGAGGTCGTGGACAGATCTTGCCGTGATTCGCCTTGGCGTGGGGATTGCCCCGCAAGCTGACGGCACGCCCATCGACGACCCGCACCTGCACCGGACACCAAGTGGTGCAACCCTGGCAAGTCGAGGCGATCCAGCGCGCCGCAAGCTCGGCCTGCGGAGCGGCGGTGTCCTGAGCAAAGAATGTGAGAACCGGGTCCCCGCCGGCAGTCGCGAACAAAGTCGCGGTACCGAAGGCCTTGAGGAAGGTGCGGCGCGAAAAACCGGTCTTGTGAGTGGGGCCTTTGGTCGATACGTCATTCAAAGGAGACATGGCAAGTGCTCCATCAAGAAAGGTCCAGCGGCGGAAGGAAGGTCTGGCCGCCCAGCACGACGGCAAGACGAAAGACGACACCCCCCACCAGGATCAGGATGCTCGTTACGCTGATCACGAACAATTGAGTGCTTCGATGGGCCGCTTCTCCCCGCCATACGAGCCATGCGCCCAAGATGAGCGGGAGAATCAACCCCGCCCCGATTCCGAGGCCCCAGAATTCGATCCCCCACGCGGAGTTGGCTGCCTGCAGAGCCTGACGGGCCTCCCGCGAACCGAAGAAGAGGCTCTGCCACCAGAAGAAAAACGTGCCGAGCTGTAGAAAGAGGGTGGCTGCCAACACGTTTCGCACGGGCGCGATGTCGTCGAGGAAGCTTCCGACATGTGCACGGTCGGCGAGGCGGCCACCCATCCACATGCGAGCCAGATGAACGAGCATGACCGCGGCAATGCCGGTCGTGGCGAAGCCGAGCAACGCCGCAACGACCGTTGGCCCCGTGTTCCAGAGCGGTCGAGCCGTGATCACGGCGAGCAGCAACCCATGGTAGGCTCCCACGATGACCGCGAGCGGCACGAGCACACGGCCGAGATACCTTCGGCCGGGATTCGGCTCAGTGCTTCGCCACATGAACGCATAGCCGACAGAGCCGACGACAAAGAGTGTTTGGGCGATCCCGCCCCACCACAACGGCGACGTAGGCGCGAAATGGGTGAATGTCAAAAGCAGATGAAACGGTCGCCCCAACTTGAGCAGCAAGAACAGCAAGCCCAAGATGACGAGCACAGGAGCCAAGAAGGCAGCCGTTTGCGGTACGCGGCGATACCGGCGGCCCCAGAACTCGAAGAGCGCGACCGAAAACAGGAAAGCACCGACTCCGGCCCCTCCGAAATAGAGGTCCAGTGCCACCTTCCAATCCCAGTAGGGTCCAGCCTGAACGGTGTAAATCGTCGTCGCTTCCATGATCGTCATCCCTCCGGCCGTTGTTGAAGCCGTACGAGTTCAGTGTTTCACAGCTCTTTGCGTGAAAGATCGGAGACCAGGACCCATCGAAGGTTGACGTCGATGCGCCTCTTGGGTGGTTTCGGGCAGAGGATCATCTCTGACCTCCGCTCCGGTCGACTTGATCCACAAGTGAAGACGTTTCGGTGGCACCACCGGCAGGTGCAGATGCCGCATGAAGGTCGTTCCATCGTGCGCGCGCTTCGAGGGATACCGCCTCGAGTTCGCGAACCATGGCGGAGCGGGTTCCCTCCCCGAAATCGTGCACCCCACATGCGTGCTCGTCGGACCAAGGAGCCGAATCGAGCACGCACCGTTCCTCGAGCGGACCTTCGACAGAGCGAATGATGTCGAGAAGATTGATCTGCGATGGTTGCCGGGGGAGGCTGTACTCTCCGCGGTATCCACGCTTCGTGATGACGAGCCCCTCGGGCGCCAGAGAGTGCAGGACCTTGGCGAGGAATGGCTTCGGTACCCCCACGGAGGCTGAAATCTGCTCAGCCCGATACCGGTCGTCGACGTTTCGTGCGAGACGACCCGGCACCGGCACCGCGTAGGAACAGGTTCGAGCAGGGGAGAGCACGTCGCCTCCAGGGTGAATAACTTACTGGTATGTTATATACGACTGATCTTCATGTCAAAGGAATCTCGCATCGGAAAAATTGACGTTGCGCAAATCTCATTGATCCTCCCAACCTGATCCGATGGGCGGGAACGGCAAGGGCGATAGCGGATCGGTGTCCATTCGAACGAGATCAAACGTTTGCCATCGGACGGTCGCGGAAAATGAACTTCTTCGTCGTGCATCCAGAGCAATGCCTGTCGACCGCTTCTCACTTCTTCGAAGTTCCGGCAGATGAGTCGAACGACTTCCTGAATTCACGCATCCGGATCAAAGCTCACACCGCTGTCGCGGTCCCAGAGAAAGGCGATCGGCACCGGAATCCGAAGCTTGCCACGGCGTGCCTTAGCACGAGCCGCTTCCACCAGCCGATCTCGCAACGATACCCATCTCGAATTCGCTGATGGTTCCCTTCATGCCGAGCAGCAGTCCATCGTTTGGCGAACATGGATTGCAGATACCATCCACGTCGATGACGCGTGCGTCGACTAGGCGCATAGCACGCACAGGTGATGCCGATGGGGTGAGCACGGGGATCATCGATCATCTGAGAAAGATCCCGCTCGCCGAGAAAAAGCCTGATACCCTGCAAAAAATAGAGGAGAGTTCCGATGCTGAATCGATGTCGGGTGAGGGTTTCGTGGACGGTGGTGGCTGTATTGATCCTGACAACGGCGTGTCGCGTTGAGTCGCCAACCGGCGACACGGGCAAGGCGGCACGGGATCGAGGTCGCACTGCCGGGCAGCATGTCTGGACGACGCCGGACGGCAATTCCATCCCCTACGAAATCGGCGGCAACCTCGATGCCGACGTCACCGTCGTGATGGTTCATTGCTGGATGTGTAACCGTTCGTTCTGGGACGCCCAGCTACCGGCTCTCGCCGAGAGCTACCGGACCATCACTCTCGACCTGCCCGGCCACGGTGAGGCGACGGCCGCGCGCGAGGTGTGGACGATTGCCGACTTCGGTGAAGATCTGGCGGGGCTGATCAAAGAGCTGAAAGTGACCGACGTCATCCTCGTAGGGCACTCCATGGGCGGACCGGTCTCGCTGCGCGCATCCGCGCTCCTTCCCGAAATAGTGCTCGGGATCGTGGCCGTGGACACGCTCCACGACGCAGACTTCAAGTTTGATGGCGAGCACTTTGATGGATTCATGCGAGCGTTCGAGGCCGACTTCGCAGGAACCTGCGAGCGATTCATAGAACAGATGATTCCCGAGGACGGAGTCGAAGAACTTGCGAGCTGGATTCGCGAAACCGGATGCGACGAGGGTCGAAGCCGGGTTGGAATCGCA
>JALUUK010000200.1 GCA_027021395.1 Acidobacteriota bacterium | reverse complement strand
GATCGACGGGATGGAACTTTATGAGCCCTATCATTTGCCGGATTTTCGCTCGCCGTTCTCGCTGGTCGATCCGGAAACCGTCGACAAGCTCGAAATCCATACCGGCGGGATGTCCGTCGAATTCGGCGATCGTTTCGGCGGTTTGGTGAGCATCGAGACGCCGCGGTCGGCGAAGGAAAAGCCGGGGTCGATCACGCTGGGTACGGCCAACTCGCGCATGAGCTGGAGCGGGTCCGTCGGGAATCGTGGAACTTGGTCGACAGGCTTTCGCATGTGGTATCCGAACCAGGTGTTCAGCACGCTGGACCTCGGTGACGACGAACTCGATCCGCAAATGGCCGATGCCTTCGCCAAGATGCACTTCCGCGTAGGGTCGCGGCATAGCTTCAGTGCACATCTGCTCGGCGGAAATGACAATATCAATTTCGCCGCGGTCGGGGGAGATGATCTCGTGCGGGCGGCGCTTCGAACACGCTATCTGTGGGGTCGCTGGATTGCGCGCTGGTCCGATTCCACCGACAGCGAAACCGTGCTTGGAATCGGTCGCGTGACGCGGGCTCGGGATGGCTGGTCGAAGAACGACAGGAAGTTGATCTCCACCGTCAGAGATGACCGGAAGCTGGAGTTGCTCTTCCTTTCACAAAAGTGGACGCACCGTTTGGGCGATCGACATCTGATCACTGCCGGTCTCTCGGTACGAGGCCTTCTCGCGAAATACGACTACGAAGCTTCGATTCAAAGCGATCAACCCATCCAGCAGAGAAATTACGACCTCGAGCCATCGGGAACGGTTTCTGCAGGGTTCTTCAGCGATCGCTGGCGGGTTTCCGATCGCTTCGTCCTAGAAATCGGAGGGCGATGGGACTATCAGAGCTACATCCGTGACCAACAGTTCAGCCCGCGTCTGCATGCTGCGTGGAGTCTTAGTCCGCAGAGCGCGTTTCGCCTTTCTCTGGGGCGCTATGCTCAGTCCCAGCGAATACACGAACTCGAGATTGAAGATGCGGTGACCACCTTCGCTCCGGCGCAGATTTCCGATCAGGCCAGCGCTGCGTGGGAAAGCGAGTTCGCTTCCGGTTGGAGAGTCAGGGTGGGAGCCTACGAACGCCGAATGAAGCGCCTTCGTCCCCGATTTGAAAACCTCTACAATCCCATCGAGCTATTGCCCGAGGTCGAGAAAGATCGCGTGACGATCGATGCCGAACGTGCGCGCGCGAGCGGTGTGGAGTTCAGCCTCGAGTCGTCTCGTCGCCAACGCCGGGTTTCGGCCCGCTTGGCCTACACCTACTCGCGCATTGAGGACCTCGTCGAAGGGCTCGGCGGCAACCGCTGGATTCCGAGGAGTTGGGATCAGCGACACGCTGCGACGGGACTGCTCACATTCCAACTCAGTGACCGATCGAGGCTGGTCCTGGCGGGCTATGCCCGTAGCGGCTGGCCGACCACGCCGGTGATCGGTCCGCCGGGCGCGGATGTGGAAGCTCTGCGGAATACGGAAAGGTTCCCCAGCTATTTTCGCCTCGATATCCGATACACTTTGTCGTCGCAATGGAATCGAGCAAAGTTGCGATTCGATTTCACCCTGACGAATGCTCTGGATCAAAGGAACATCTGCTGTAAGGATATCGAAGTGGATCCGAGGAGTGGTGAAACGCTCGTGGGCCTCGAAACCTGGACGGGAATCGCCCCTATCATCTCGACGTCTCTGCAATTCTAGCGGGTTTCGCCGTTCTCGATGTCGGTTTCGTATGAGGGTGGATCTCCCGCCGAGAGATTCCCGGTCGCGGCGGCGCGGCACCGATCCGCAGGGTCATCGCTCGAACCCGTGTCGTAACTATCTGATCTCTCCGCTGCTGCTCGAGCGCGATGGGAAATGTATACTCCCCACTCGCGCGCATCGCGTGCGAAGCCTCGGGAAGAGGGGACTCATGAGCGGGAGGGGAAGCCTGTCATGTCGAGTGATCGTCGAAGTGAGGGAAGAGCTGCGAGCGAGATCGCGCACGTCCGAAAGGTGATTCTCTACCTTTGGGTCGGCGCGATTCTCATCGGCACGGTCGTGGGATCGATACTGTGGAAGAACACCGTCGGGTCGGAGCGGCCATTGCCGGCCATAGGGATCGGAATCGCCATCGCATTCGCAGCCACCACCGGAATGTCTTGGGCATTGCTTGCCGGCAGTCGCCTAAGAGAGCGCGAGGATCTGCAGGAAAGGAATCACCGAAAGCGACATGGCGCTCGGCATGAGATCGCCAAGGCAGTTTGGGGTCTTTGGCTTGCTCTGATTCTCGCCGTTCCCGCCGGATCCTTCGCTTTGTGGTACTGGCTGGCTCCTCGCGAACGGCCTTTCGTCGAGGTGGGTTTCGTCGTTGCCGTTGCGCTGGTCTGCATGGCGGATATCTCGTTGTTCTTGCTCTACGGCATGCGCCGCCCGAGAAACGAGACCCCGGAGCAAAGAAACCGCCGCGCATCGCGTCTCGCTTGGTTGGGCCTGATCGCCGTCGTCGTATTGCAAGTCATCTACTTTACCGGAAGATCCATCTTCGACCTCTAGAACGAATCGTCGATCGACTCGGCGGTGAGAACGCATTCGGTCCACGAAGCGCAGCATACGATGGACCGTCGGCGGATCTTCTTCGAGCGGCGTTCATAGTGGGCCGTTGGTAGCGGAATGCTCCGAACGCGCGCATTCCTCGAGCGGCCTTGGATGAGTGCCCGCTATCGGTGTAGTCAAGATCACCCGTTGCAACAGGGGCGCCCCAATGCGCGGAATACTCGCAGATCGGAGCTTACGCAGGCATTCACCGCAGGCTGCTTTCCGGAAGCGCGCACGCGCATAGGGCCGTGTTCCGGAAACACTCACTCCCGTGAGTCCACTCCTCCGAAAACAGGCATCCGCAGGAAACGATCCACTCGGAAACAAGTCGTTGCATGGGACCGCTCTCGGATGGGGGACGGGAAGGCACCTCTCTTGCTTTCCAAGTGCGCGTAGGCGATGACAATCTCTTCATGAAGGAAGGGCGCTTCGTGAAGAGTCATGACATCGTCCATCACCCGCACGATGGCTTGTTCAAGCTGGTCTTCGGCGAAGCCGAGCAGGCGGCGGGATTGCTGCGACTGGCCTTGCCGAAGCATGTCTTGCAAGCGGCGGATCTCGACTCCCTGAAGCTTCTTTCCGGAA
>JALUUK010000199.1 GCA_027021395.1 Acidobacteriota bacterium | reverse complement strand
CGGCGAGCGATCTCTGGACCGGCTACGTCGATCTCGTCGGGGCTCGCTCGGAGCGGGATCGCGTGCTCGAAGAGCTTCGTCGCTACCAAGCCGAGGAGAGTCGGCGTCGCGAGGTCTTCTTGGAAAACGAGCGCTTGAGAGAATTGCTGGTTCTCGGACGTTCTTCTCCGGAATTCGAGACCGGGCTCGCCGCCCGAGTGGTCGCGGATCTCACGGAAGGGCGAAGTCGCCGCGCCGTGCTCGTCGATCGTGGGGGACGCGACGGAGTCGGCCCCGGTTGGGTGGCCGTCGTGCGCGGGGCGCTCGTCGGCCAAGTCGTCGAATCGACACGCTGGAACAGCGAGGTTCTACTGATTGTCGATCCCTCGAACGGCGTGGCCGTACGCCATCAGGAAAGCCGTTTCGCCGGTATTCTCAAGGGGGGCAACAGAGGGCCGGCCTACATCGCCCAACTCGACTACGTGCCGCGGGATTCCGCCATCGCCGTCGGGGATACCATCGTGACCTCCGGCTTGGACGGGATCTACCCGGCAGGATTGTTGGTCGGCAGAGTTCGAGCGCTCGCTAGCGATTCGCCTCTGGCGTGGAACGTGCGGGTCGAGGTTGCTTTCGACCCGGCTGCTCTCGAGGAAGTCCTGCTGATTCCGCCGAGCCGGGTTCCAAGTGCGGAGACGGGGTCATGACGGCCGGCCGGTGGTTCGGCCTCCTGGTGGCGGCACTGGTCTTCGAGTCGCTCAGCGGCGCGATCGGCGCCGTCACGCCTTGGGGATTCTGGCTGCGGCTGTTCTTTAGTCCTTTTCTCGCGCTGGCGATCTTGGCGGCGCTTCAAGGAAAGGCCGGTTCGGCGATGGCCGTGGCGGTCGTCGCCGGCTTGTTGCACGACGCGTGGTTTTCCGGCTGGTACGGCGAAAGCGCCTTTTGCTTTCTCGTGGTGGCTTTCCTCATCTCGAGGATCGCCTCGCGCTTCGACCTCTTGCAGCTTTTCCCGGCGGGCGCGGCGCTTTTTCTCGGGGCGGCGGCGGATCGCGCGCTTCGCTCGGGCCTTGCCGGGATGTTCGACCTTCCCGAGGGTGATCCCGGCTCGCACTGGTTCTGGGTCGTGCGTGCGGTCGGAACGGTGATCTTGGGCTTGCTGGTACTTCCGCTCTTGGAAAAGGGGCGTGGGCGACCATGAGAGTCGACTATCGAAGCCTGAAGCCCTATCGGGAATATCAGCGAGCGCGCATGTTCTCTCTGCGCTTGGTGGTCATTCAAGTCCTGATCGTTCTCGGTTTCGTTTTCTTCGGCTCCATCTTCTGGTACTTGCAGATCGTCAAGGGCGAGGAATACAGGCTCAAGGCAGAGAACAATCGGCTCAAACGGGCCGTGATCACACCGCTGCGGGGTGTCGTGCGGGACCATACCGGTCGTATTCTCGTCAGCAATCGACCGGTCTTTGCCGTGTATCTCGATCGAGAAAGAAGCACGGATCCCGAGAGCGACATCGCCGCCTTGGCCGAGGCCTTGGATATCTCGCCTGAGCCGCTAGCCGAACGCCTAGAAGAAGCGCGGCGTCGCCGGTGGCCCCGCTTTCGGCCGGTGATGTTGCTCGACGAGGTCGACCTCGAAACGGCGGCACGCATCGAGGCGCGTCAAGGTGCGATGCCCTCGATTCAGGTCGAGATGGAAGCGCGGCGGCACTATCCGCTCGGACCCGCGGCCGCCCACGTGATCGGCTATACGCAGGAAGCCAACGAAAACGAAGTGAGTTCCCGCGAAGGGATCGAGCCGGGAGATCGTGTGGGTCGTACCGGGATCGAGCGCTCCTTTGACGAGGAACTGCGGGGACGTCCCGGAATCGAGTGGAAAGAAGTCAATGCTCTCGGTCGGACGCTCGAGGTCGTACGCGTGGAAAGGAGCGCCCGGCACGGTCGCTCGGTCCGCCTGACGCTAGATGCCGCGATGCAAGAGAACATTCAAGAAGCATTTGGTGATCGTGCGGGCGCAGCGGTCTTTCTCGAACCGGACACGGGGGCGATCCGAGGGTTCTATCTCGCCCCAAGCTTCGATCCGAACATGTTTTCCGGCCATGTGGGCGCGAAGGAGTGGAACGCACTCATCAGCGACCCGCGCCATCCGTTGCAGAATCGAGCGCTCGAAGGAACCTATTCCCCCGGCTCGATCTTCAAGATCGTCGTCGCTTCGGCTGCCTTGCAAGAAGGGGTGATCAAAGCCGATGACACGATCAAGTGCCTCGGCGCGAAACGATTCTACGATCGGGTCTTTCATTGCCATCGGAAATGGGGGCACGGAGACGTGGCTTTGCACGAGTCGCTCGCTCGTTCCTGCAACATCTTCTACTACACGATCGGACAGGAACTCGGCATCGAGCGTATCGCCGAGTGGGCACGGCGCTTCGGTCTCGGGCGCGCGACCGGCCTTGGAGTCAGTCGAGAGGCCACCGGCCTCGTGCCCTCTCCGGAATGGAGTTTGAGAGTGAGGAAGCATCCCTGGTGGCCGGGAGAAACCATCTCGGTGAGTATCGGCCAGGGGCCTTTGAACGTGACGCCGATTCAAATGGCGGTCATGGCTGCGGCCATTGCCAACGGGGGGAACTTGATCACTCCGTATCTGCGGGCCTCGCCGGGAACCACTCCCGCACCGCAGCCCATCGGTCTTTCCGCAGAGACGATCAAAGCCGTGACGGCCGCCATGGAGGCGGTGGTCGAGGCCGATTTCGGTACGGCGCGGCGGGCGCGCGTGCCCGGAATTCACGTGGCGGGCAAGACGGGGACGGTGCAGACCGTCGGGCGCGATGCCGTCGACAATCCCGGAGACCATGCTTGGTTCATCGGCTTCGGCCCGGTCTCCCATCCCCGGCTGGCATGGGCCGTCGTGGTCGAGCACGTGGAAGAGGGGGGCGGGGGAGGGAAGAACGCGGCGCCTATCGCCGGCTACGTGCTCAAGCGTTATCTTGAAAGACATCCGACGTCGAGCGATGGCGACGCGAAGTTCGCGAAGACGAAACGAGACGGTACGAATGCAGTGGCTCTCCGAGAAGAATGACTGGATCACTCTGGCCCACTTGATGGTGCTGGGTATCGTTTCCGTGCTGGCCGTGGGCTCGGCGACGCACAGCGACGACGGGTCGTTCTGGGGGAGCCAGGCTTCGCGTCAGTTGGTGTACTTGGTGATCGGAGCCTT
>JALUUK010000198.1 GCA_027021395.1 Acidobacteriota bacterium | reverse complement strand
GAGAGCGACGAACGAAGTCCTGACGAGGAATATCTTCGATGCGCACCTTCGGAACGTTCATGCGGCCATCGAGCCGGGGGAAAACTCACAGCACGCGCGAGAGCGTCCCGGAACGGCAAGGTACGCCGGATGTTGAGTTTAGAGCTCATCATTGAGAATGCGGGGCGAGGGAGGCACAGCAAGAAAGAAACGTGACGCCTCTCGGGCCGGACAGGTGTGTCCGTATGCGGACGCTTTCGCTTAACAATCTTCGCGCCACGCTGCGAGAAGTGAGCCCCGTTCATTTTGGGTCGGCGATCCTCGCCCTGCGTTGGATTGACCGGAAATCGGTGGCAACCTATCGTGGAAACGACCGGGCCCGGTGTTTTCCCGGTCCGAAGGAAGAGGCGTGAAGAAAGCGATATCCTGGATAGGTGGTCCGCTGCTCGCCGTCCTTCTCTTGTGGCTCGTTTTCCGCGATACCTCCTGGGCTGATCTCAGCTCTCAGGTCCGCCGGGCGAGTGTGCCGGGATTGGTCGGTGCGGGGGCTTTGGGCGTGGTCCACCTGCTGCTGCGCTCATTTCGCTGGCGTACTCTTCTTTCCGCCGCTCGCGGTCCGATCTCCTTTCGAGAGAGGTTTTCCGCCGTCTCCATCGGCTATATGGCTTCCCTGCTGCCGGGTCGTGTCGGCGAGGTTCTCCGTCCGTTGCTGCTCTCGCGCCGCACGGACGTAGCCTTCGGAACGGCGCTCGCGACCGTGGGGGTCGAGCGCATCGTGCTGGACTTGATGGCGGTACTCTTGCTCGGCGGCTTGGGTTTGGTCTTGCCGTCGTCTTGGACCGGGCTCGGCATCGGAGAGGAATCGGAGGCGCTGATCGCGCTGCGCTCGAGCGGAGGGGTCGTTCTCGTCGCTCTGCTGCTCGCGCTCGGCATTCTGGTCATCGTCGCTCGCCGGCGGACATGGGTAGAGGGGGTCGTTGAGCGAGTCGCCGGTACTTCGGCGAACCGAGTGATGCGAGCGGTCGGTCGCGCCGTTTCGAGCTTGCTACCCGGACTCGACGCGTTCAAGAGCCCCGCATCGCTGGTCTCGCTCTTGCTCCAGACCGCGCTGATTTGGGGAGTGATCGCCTACTCCGTGCAACTCGGTATCGAATCGAGCGGTGTGGACCTGCCTCCGGCCGCCTGCCTGTTGATCCTTCCCCTGATCGCCGCCGCCATCGCTTTGCCGACACCGGGGGGGGCGGGCACCTATCACGGAGTGATGTTGTGGGGATTGGTCGGCCTCTTCGGAGCGGACAAGACGGCGGCCGCGAGCGCCGCGGTCCTGACGCATCTCGTGACTTGGATCCCTCCTTTGGCCATTGGTGGAACTTTTGCATTGACCGGCGGGCTTGCCCGCCATGATCTTGGTATCGAGACGCCTCCGGTGGAGGCCGAGCGATGAGGTGCCCGTTTTGTGGAGAGAACGACGACAAGGTCATCGATTCCCGGGAATCGCGCTCGGCATCCGTCGTTCGGCGCCGGAGAGAGTGCCTGAAATGCACTCGCCGCTTCACGACCTACGAAAGGCAAGAAGATGTGCCGGTCATGGTGGTCAAGAAGGACGGGAGACGCGAGATTCTCGATCGACGGAAGCTGCTCGCCGGTCTGTTGAAGGCTTGCGAAAAGCGTTCCGTGCCCTTGCCGGAGCTCGAGGAGATCGTCGAGGAGATCATGACGCAGGCGACCGATGCGATCGATCGGGAAATCCCCAGCCATGAGATCGGGGCGAAGGTGATGCAGCGTTTGCAGAAGTTGGACAAAGTCGCTTATGTGAGATTTGCCTCGGTTTACCGGGAGTTCGAAGATGTGCACGAGTTCTTGGAGGAGTTGAAAAAGCTGATCGGGCCGGGGGCTCGATCGAAGCGGGAGAGACCATGATCGTCAAAGGCCGCGGAGCCCAACTCGAGGTTGCGCGCATCCAGAGCGAGATCAACAGGCTGTTTGAGACCCTCTTGCGTCTGCGCGATGGAGAGGGCGCTTCCTCCGAGACGTGGTCGCCGAGCGTCGATGTGGCCGAGTGTTCCGATCATTTGCTCGTCGAAATCGAAGTTCCCGGCATCGATCCTGAAACGCTCGAACTCGCTTCCCGGTCGGATCAACTGATCGTTCGCGGCTGCCGACAAGGCGCACTTCAGGCAAGAGGCGTTTCCGCAGAAGTGATCCACGATGAACGCGAATTCGGAGCTTTCGAGCGCTCGATCGCGCTTCCGGTTCCGGTGAATACGCACAAGGCCGACGCACGGCTCGAAGCCGGCGTCCTGACGGTCACATTCCCCAAAGTCCCGAACCGCCGCGGCGAAGCCGTGCCGATTCCGATAAAGAAGGGCTGATTCGTGAGCCAGACGAAATCCGATCGACAACGCGACCCCGTACGCATTCCGGACCAACTCCCGGTTTTGCCGCTGCGAGACATGGTCGTATACCCCTTCATCATCGCACCGCTGTCCATTGCTCGGACGTCGAGCATCCGCGCGGTGGATCGCGCTCTCGCCGAGAATCGAATGGTTCTCCTCGTCGCGCAAAAAGACCGGGATCAGGACGATCCGGGAGCCGACGATCTTCACCCGGTCGGGACGGTCGCCGTGATCATGCGCATGCTCAAGCTGCCCGATGAGCGCATTCGCGTTCTGGTGCAGGGCGTCTGTCGCGCGCGGTTGGAGGATCTAGAGGCTTCCGGGCGCCATTTGATGGGGCGTGTCACGCCGTTGCTCGAACCGGAGGCCGACGACGAATCCGCCGAAAACGACCTCGAGAGCGAGGCGATGATGCGCACGGTGAAGAAGGCTCTCGAGCGGGGAGTGAACCTCGGCAAGAATCTGCCCTCGGAAGTGCAAGTGATCGCCAACAATCTCGAGGACCCCGGGCGCTTGGCCGATCTGGTGGCTTCGAACCTCGATCTCGATGCCGAGCAGTCCCAGGAAGTGCTCGAGAGTGTCGATCCGATCCAAAGGCTCAGGCTCGTTGCGCAGCAGCTCAAGCGCGAACTCGATCTGCTTTCCATGCAGCACGAGATCGATTCGCTTGCTCGCGACGAAATCGATCGCTCGCAGCGGGAGTACTATCTGCGGCAGCAGATGAAGGCGATTCGCAACGAGCTTGGAGAAGGAACCGAGATCGAAGAAGAGATCGAAGAGATCCGCGAGAAGATTCAAGACCGTGAACTG
>JALUUK010000197.1 GCA_027021395.1 Acidobacteriota bacterium | reverse complement strand
TGGCTCTCTGTTGACCACCGCGGACTCCGCTTCACCCGCTGCTAGCAGACCGGAGGCCAGCGCCTCCAGTTGGCTGCTACTCCGATGGTGCAGCACCCACTCGCCGAACTCCATGTAGTCACGAGTGGGATTCTCCGGACCGAAGTTTCCCACCACCAGTCGTCCTCCTGGCCTCAACGCCCGCACAAGCTTGTTCATCAGGAACGTGAACTGCGCATCCGAGAGATAGTCGAACAAGCCCGCGGACCAAATGAAGTCGTAGCCCTCTGGATCCGGTCGCCATCGAAATACATTGCACAAACGAAACTTGATCGCGTCGCCCATACTTCCGTTGACTCTCGCGGCGTACCTCAGGGCGGCGCGATCATGATCCAGGCACAGAATCGAAAGAGTGGAGTGCCCGATCCCGGACATCTTGACTGCCTCGGCACACTCTCGTGCTGAACCACATCCTATGGAAGCAACCCGAACTTTGTGCCCTGGCGCGCGAGCCGTCAGTGCAACCATCTCCTTTCGAAAATACGCCTTCCTGTTCCGGACAGCCTTCACTGCACTACGCGAATGGAGGAATCGGTCCCAGCGCGTCAAGTCCTCGCGTGGAGACACCCACCTTGTGTAGAGCCTGTCGATCAGCTCGAAATCGCCGGCATAGCCACGCGGTTTGAGAACCCCGAGCCCTTGTACCGTCGATGTCGACCAGAACGCATCCCCAAGGGTTGGCCATAATTCGTGCAGCAGAGTCTCGCCCCCGCTGGTCTCCCTCACCTCTTCCATGATGATCGAGAAGATATCCATCAATTCGCGATACTCGTGAGGGTCCGGCCCCCCCTTCCGGCAGAAGTCTCGTAGATTCCTCACCGCGCTATCCCAGTTCCGCATCTTGCGCCCTTGCCCTATTTACACCGCCAAGCTACGACGTTTCTCGCAGCTCTCCGGTACTTCAGTCGCCTCTAAGCAAGAGCCGTTCCATCACCATCAGCGCCGCCAAGAAATACGATCGAGCCTTGAGGCAGCCCAATGAAGTACGAGAACGATTCCTCGACCCGGATCCTGCATAAACCGGGTCAGCGCTGCGTCGCGAGATGTCGTGAACCACATGTAGCTGTACTGAGACAGAAATGTCTCGCGCGGGATACAGCTTTGAAGAGAGGCAGGTGTGATGTTGGCAGGGCGTACGACACGCGGCTCGAGCCGGTAGGACCGGCATTCGAACGTGGCGGGGCGAATCGCCAGCTCAGATATGGAGGGCGAAGGGCCCGGCATGTAGCGCCCAGCGTTCCTGGGCCAAGGGAGGACACTGCGATCTTCTTGGGACGGGGCACTCTCACCACGAAGAGCCGACACCGCCCTGATCGGTCGACCCTCTGAGTAGCCTCGGATCCTCTCCTGTTGGAAGCTGTCGCTCGCTCAGAATGCCCAATCTCGAAAGCGACCTCGGGCGAGTGCTCGCATCCGGAGAGTGATCTGTCGTGAATGCCTGTATTGAAAGGTACCGGTTTCGAGTTGCCCCGAATTTCGGGCTTTGGGATGCCGTTGCTGTTTGCGGGTGGGCCTCGAATGCGCCGAGCGCGTGCACTCGGTCGAGACCGCTTCAGTTGTACGAGGTGTTGTCGCTCATCCCTTCTTGCTCTTTCCGATCGACATCCCCGTCTTGGATCGCCTTGTCTTTCCACTTCTTCAACAGGCCGCTCCGGAATTTGTTTTTCGCGTCGACGAGTTCCTGAAGTGGAACGCCGGCTAGCTTCTGGGCCTTTTCCTTGGTCGAGAAGTCGGGAGCAACGTATCCGGAGGCGCCGTATTTGGCCAAGATCCCGGCCAGTTTGATGCGCGCACTCTGAGCCTTGTCGTTGGCGACTCCAAGCAGACGCAGTGTCTCTTCAGGAGCATGGAAGAAAGATCCATGGCTGGCAATCGAATAATCCCATCGCCATTGTCCGTGACGGATATCGAGCAGAACCCCGGCCATCTCGGCCTCGGTCGCGCCTAGCTCCCAGGCCTTACCGGCTTCGAGATGGGCCTTGGCGAGGTTGTTCATCGTGATCTCCATCAGCTCTTCTTTCCGCTCCAGCTTCCTGGCCACGACGGCCTCGAGCACTTCCCTGTCACCGTCACTGTCGTGGCAACCCAGGCAGGTGGCCTTCATATCGCTCATCGGATTCTTGACATGGTGGCTGGTGTATTCGGCGCCATCCTGGATCGCGGTCGGCATATGGCAATCGGCACAGGAGACCCCGTTCTTGGCGTGGATCCCGGTCTTGAAGATCTCGTAGCCGGGATGCTGGGCCTTCAGCATGGGAGTCTTGCTGATCTTGTGAGTCCAATCTTTGAAGTCGATCGCATCGTAATACTCCTCCATCCCTTCAGCGGTCAGGCCGTTCTCCCAGGGGAATGTGACCACCTTGGCGATCTTCTTGTTGCCCGCGCCATCGGTCCACTCGGTCGGCTGGAAATAGTATTCGGAATGACATTGTGCGCAGACCAGCGACCGCATATCGTCCGTAGTCGCTTCCGCCAAGTCGAAGCCGGATGCTTCGAGCGCTCTCTTCAAGTACGGGCGGGAAAGTCTGAGTTCGGCGGACTCACTGTCGTGACAGTCGGCACAGCCGATGGTATTCGATATCTCATCGCCGTATTTGGCCCATTTGCCGGTGAAATATTCCAGTTCGCCTTCTTCCTGCATCACACGAACGACATCAGGAGATTTGCAACTCCAACAAGCAGTCGGCATGGGGCCGGTCTTGGTATCGACGGGAGCACCGGTCCTCAGTGTGTTCCGGTTGCTCTGCAAGGCGTAGTAATGGCCGCGAGGCGCATTGTAATCCTTGGAAAATCCATAGCCGGCCCACAGGATGACCAACTGCGGCTTTTCTTTGAGCATGTCGACAATTTCATCGCTTTCCGCCGTCTTCTTCCAACTGTTGTACTGCTCCGGAAAATCCTCGGCCCAGTCGCGATTGTTGGCGATGACCTTCGCCTCGCCTTCGGCCGCATCGCCCCATGACATCAGCACGACCACAACTACCAGTACCAGCGAACCAGCGAGCAACTTGTTCATGACCCCTCCTTCTCGAGCTTCGACCTAGACTTGTTCGACCTAGACTTGATCGTCTAGCCCCGGCAAACAGGCATCTGTTTGCAGGCAACTTCACGATGGCAGCAATCTGCTGCCTCTAAGAAAGAGGCTTTCCGACCCGC
>JALUUK010000196.1 GCA_027021395.1 Acidobacteriota bacterium | reverse complement strand
GAGCGCGTCTTGGCGGTCACCATCTCGGCTCCGGTTCAACGAAGGGGGAAGCTGCTAGGTGTCTTGCAAGAAGTCGCGGTCTTCCAGCAAGTGTGGGCACAGGTCGTCTCCGCGATGCCGCCGCCGGCGCGCGTCGCGTTGCTTGCGCCGGATGGGAGCGTCGTTGCATCTTCGGGGCTACGGGGGCAGGAAGGCGAGGCGTCCGTCAACGACCGGGAAATCGTGCGTGAATTCCTAGGCATGCGTTCCGTTTCACCGCGGACGCGAATCTACGACATCGAGAGCCGCGAAGGGAAAGCGGAGCGTTGCGTGGGGTCGTTTGCCTCGACCCGCGCGGGGTGGGGAGTCTTTGTCGAGATCGAAGAAGAACTCGCGCTCTCGCCCGTACAGACGTTGCTCAATGATGTGATGTACGGTGGATCGATCGCCGCGGCCTTGGCGGTGGTGATAGCGCTCGCACTCGGCGGATTCATCTCGCGGCCCGTGCGTCGCCTCGCGGCGATCTCTCACCGACTCGCGGATGGGGACTTCTCCGTACGGGCGACGAAATCCGGGGTTCTCGAAATCGATGAACTCTCGACGAACTTCAACAAGATGGCTCAGAAGCTAGGTGAACTCGTCGAAAAGTTCCGCACGGGTGCGAGAGAAGCCAACGACCTCTTCCTCGGCACGATACGAGCCCTCGCCGACGCGATCGATGAAAAAGATCCCTATACCAAGGGGCACTCGGTTCGCGTGAATCGATACGCCGTCGCCATCGGTCGCTACCTAGGACTCAACCGCGCCGATCTGCAGGCGCTGCACGTCTCGGCGTTGTTGCACGATGTCGGGAAGATCGGCATCGACGACGCCATCCTCAAAAAGCCCGCGGCGCTTACGGACGAAGAATTCGATGTCATGAAATCTCATCCCGGTCGAGGTGCGAAGATCATGGGGCGCATCCCCCAAATGAAAAGCATCATTCCCGGCGTTCATTTCCATCACGAACGCTATTCGGGTGGAGGCTATCCGCGCGGGCTCAAGTCCGACGAGATTCCCATGCAGGCTCGCATCATCGCCGTCGCGGATACCTTCGATGCCATGACCACCACCCGCCCTTACCAGTCGGCATTCACCGTCGATCAAGCGGTGGCACGGATCAACGATCTCAAGGGGCGCTCGCTCGATCCGGAAGTCGTCGAGGCATTCAATCGGGCGTACGAGGCCGGCGAATTCGCCGATACGATCGCTTCGCGACCCGGTGTCGCACAAAGCGACGAAGCAGCCGCCAAACACTGAGCAGGCTTTCTTTGCCTCGTTCTCTTTTCGGCTGAAGTGCTTTCCGTGAAGGGCTTCATGAGCCATTCAGATCAGGGAACCAGCGAATCCAGCGTTTCCATGGGGATTTCGCGGCCGGAGCGGAGCATACGGATCGCCCAGAGAATGCTTTCATGTTGGCCGGCACGCTCGGCTCCCCGCTGTCGCAGCAGCAGCGACTTGAGTTCGACGACGTCGTCGACTTCCGATTCGCCGGCCATTCTCGCGTAGGCCAGCAGCGCGGGGAAGAGGCGTCCTTTGGACTTGATGAAGGCTTCGCGAAGCGCGTTCTTGGCATGTGGAGCACGCGTGTAGCGAGCGAGCGCGATCGCCGCGTGCTCGCGCACGCGTTCGAGCGACGGGGTGTCGTAGATGTCGTCGATCAAGAGGGAAATCAAGAAGCTCGTCGCTCGATCGCTGCCGATCCGGCCTAGGGCATCGGGGATGGCGGGGGCCTGTCCCGGGTCGATGCGGCCCAAGAGGCGGCGGAGCGGTTCGACGGCTCTCGGATCGCGCAGGTCGCCTAGCTTGCGAATGGCGAGGTCGGTTTCTTGCGGGGTTCCTTTTTCCAGGAGCTTGAGCCATGGGTCGAGGTCGTTACCCATCAGGCCGGCGGTCTCGATGGCTTGCGCAGCCGCGAGCAGACGATGTTGCGTCGTCGGGGCCGAGACGCCCTCCGCGAGCTTTCTCAGAGATCCCGCACAGGTGTCGGAGGCGGCGAGAGGAAGTTGGCGCAACAATTCGAGCGCCTCGTTTCCGAGCCCGTGGCGCATATCCAACTCGCGGCGCAGCCGCTGGACGACGCAGGGGGCCATGCGTGGGTCGCGGCGCTTGACCAATTCGCCGGCAGCGGCCATGCCCGCGCCGTGCACGGGTGCGGAGTGACAGGCCTCGAGCAACGCATTGCTGCTGTCCTTGCCGGGGATGTCCATCAGCGCGTGAACGGCGCTTTGCGCGTACACGGGGTTCTCGTTCAGCGAGTACTTTGCGAGCGGGGCGATGGCATCTTGGTGGCGGCTTTTTCCGAGTGCTTGGAGAATGTGCGAAATCTCATCCGGACGAGCGACCTCGAGTTCGCCGATCAGCGAGTGCGTGCACTGTTCTCCGCCGATCAGGCCCAAAGACCAAAGCGTTCGGTGTCGTAGCCGCGAAGGGCGCCGATCCATCGCCATCTTGCGCAGCGTAGGAATGGTGCCGCTGTGCCGGATGTAGCCTGCGGCGAGCGCCGCCGCTTCTCGAACGTTTTCGTCGGGATCTTGCAGAGCCAAGGCGATGCGCTGTCGGCCCTCGAGCGCGCCGATTCTTGCGAGCGCCGAGATGGCTGCTCCACGATCACTCGGATGGGCCTTGTTGGACCATTCGATCAGAAAACCGACCGCTCTGGTATCTCCGAGCGTGCCGAGTGCGGCGATACCTGCGCGCCGCGATTTTTCCGCCCGCTGTGGAATCTCGCGAATCAGAATCGGAAGCGCCGGCGGCCCCATCACGCCGGCAATATACTCGACGGCCGTGATGCGTGGTTCGAAGGTCTGGGAAGCGTAGGTGCTCTTGAGTGCTTCGACGAGCGCTCCCTCATCGCCGGCGAGCGCGAGCGCGTAGAGCACTTCCATATAGACTTTCCCGCTTTGATGGCCCAAGGTGTTGCGCAAGACGGGAATCACGCGCGGATCGCCGATGGCGCCGAGAGAATAGACCATCGGGCCCCAGGTTCTGCGGTTCTTGCGTTCGAATTCGCCGAGCAAAGTCGGAATGGCCGGGGTGCCCGTATCGACGATCTCTTCGATGGCGCGTTCTCGATCTTCGCTGTTCATCGGCGATCGGATGCGGTCGATCAAGCCCGAGACTCGCCGAACGACCGCGGGATTGCTCGTGATGGAGAACGCGGGTGCGGGCTCGGAGTCCGCACCACTTTGC
>JALUUK010000195.1 GCA_027021395.1 Acidobacteriota bacterium | reverse complement strand
GTGCAGACCTGGTAGATCATGGCGTAGGGATTCTTGGCCGCATCGGCCCGCTCTTCGATTTCCCCCAAGCCCCCTTCTCGAATCCGCTCGGCAAGATAGAGCAGCACCGTCTCTGCCGAAACCTCCCCGCCGCCGAGCTGCTCGGAAAGCACCGCCGCCACCGAGGAAAATGCGAGCCGCACCTTCTCGTGATCGGAAGCGCGAAGCTTGAAAACGAGCGAACGGTCGAGATTGGGCAGACCAAACCCCTCCTTGCGCGGCGTCTTCCGCCCCTTGTCCTGAGCATCGCTGACCTCCGCCCGCACCTGCCGGTAGGTCTTGTCCTCCGCCCAAGAAAGCCATTCCTCCTCGCTCTGCTCGCTCGCCACCCGCGAAAGCTCCTTCAGCACCGACCAGGAAATCCGCCCCTCCCGGAAGGCATCGCGAATCAAGCCCAAGCCATCGAGCGCACGCGCCACGCGAATGCATTCGAGCGTTTCGCTTCGCCCCATGCCGAAGTGCTTCAGGCCATAGGCCGCAATGCTCGGACAACCCAATTCGCTCAGAAGATCGGTCTCGTCGAAAACACGCAGCACCGAGCAGAGCGTCAACTTCGCCCGGTTGCCCACACGAAACGATTCCCAAGCGATCGCATGCAAACGCTCGCCGGACATCGTCATCAGAAGCTCGCTGCCGGAATCACCGGCGTGAGCATCGTCATGGAGGCAGCTATCTTGTAGACACTTGCCTTGGAGGTCATTTTCTTGAAAGTATTCGTTCTGGAGACATTCATCCTGGAGACGATCGCCTTGGCGAAGATCGTTCCTTGCATCGTAGGTTTTGTTCCTCTCACGCACCTCGTATGCTTCGCATGCCGCGTATGCCTCGTACACCACCGCCTCCTGCATCATGACCATCTCCTCGATGATTCGCGTTGAGCAAATCGACCTATCAGAGCATTGCCTGAAACGTTTCCTGAAACGTTTCCTGGAATGTTTCCCTGCATGCCCACCATGAGCTAAGAATCTCCCCTCAATCCGGACAATTGTACCATTACAAGAGAAACGCCGCCTGTCGAACTAGCTAAAAACCTGCGTTTAACATCAATAGATCGCGTTTTCGGAATTTTCCGAACGACGACATTCGATCGACAACCGGCACCGATCAGGCACGTCTTGCAAACGCTGCTCGCAGCATGCCTCGGCTTGAAATGAGCTCAGCAAAGTTGCTTCACAGGCACTTCAAGAGCCGACTTGCCATTTGCCCGGAGGGAGTGGACCGAAGCGTATCGCCGTGCCGTTGTCGAGCACTTCCGGTTCCGTCCAGCGCGTCCAGTCGCGTCCTACCGCATCCATCAGAAGGCCTCCGCAAGTCTAGGTGCCGCCTGCCGGAACACGTTGAGTGACGAAGTGAGCCTTGGTGATGTCGACGAGAACGAACTCTACGAGGCGCTGGACTGGCTTCTTCCGCGCCGGAAGAAAGTGGAGAAGGAACTCGCACGGCGTCATCTCGAGGACGGCTCGCTCGTGCTCTACGACTTGACCTCCTCATACTTCGAAGGTCGGCATTGCCCTCTGGCGAAATTCGGTCATTTACGGGACGGAAAGAAAGACAAACCCCAGATCACGATCGGTAGGCCACGGAACGCGAACTGGAGAAGATCGCGGCAGCGACTGCGCGCTCCAAGCGCCCACTGCGCGGCAAGGACAAGATCGGATGACGTGCCGGTCGCGTCGTGGGGCGCTTCAAGATGGCGAAGCACTTCATCCTCGAGATCGAGGAGACTTCATTCAGGTACCATCGCGATGAAGAGAAAATCGCCGAGGAGCAAGCACTAGACGGCATCTACATGATTCGAACCAGTGTGCCGACGGATCAGATGGAGACGACTTCCGTCGTGCAAGCGTACAAGAACCTCTCGCGTGTGGAGCGCGCGTTTCGCACGATGAAGACCATCGATCTCAAGATCCGCCCAATCTATCATCGGCTGGAAGACCGCGTACGGGCGCATGTCTTCCTCTGCATGCTGGCTTACTACGTCGAGTGGCACATGCGGCGTGCGCTCGCACCCTTGCTCTTCATCGATGAAGATCCCAAGGGTGCGGCAAGACAGCGTCGCTCCGTCGTGGCCCCGGCGAAACGCTCGCCCGCTGCGATGGACAAGGCGCTCACCAAAAAGAACGATCGTGGAGAACCCGTGCAGGATTTCCGGAGTCTCATCGCCTGTCTCGGCACGATCACCAGAAATCTCGTCAAGCCGATGATCAAAGGCAGTGAACCATTCGAGCAGACCACGCGGCCCAACGCGATCCAGCAGAGGGCTCTCGATCGACTCGAAGAACACTGCCGACTCCCGACGCGTACCCAGTAACGCAGCAGTCAGAATCCGCGGAATCCCACGAACTACGGGCGGAGCGTGGGATATCGAGACTGGAACTTCGGTTTGGAGAAGACGAGAGAAGTCCACGCCGAGAAAACAACGGTTACTTCTGAGGCAACGGTTGAACGGTCACAATTTGAGGTCACCGCATGGCCAAAGGATGGCGATCTCGAGCACTGCTTCAACGAGTGGATCGGCACCCGCTCTCCCGAGTGGATGGATTGACGCCGAGAATCTGGAAGATGCTTTTCGCGGATCATCCGAGCAGCTGAGCAAGGAGGCCGGCGATCAATACCCACTTCTTTTTCATGTCAGCCTCCTATTGAGCCGTTGTGGCTTGGCTTTGTGTTGACGTAGCAGCGGAATTGCTGCTGTTCGTGGCTTGTTCAATAGCATCGGCGATCCCCGACGCTACGAGTGCTTCGCGTATGTCGTGCGTCAATTTGGACGCACCGGCAAAATCCATAGGATCAAGCCGTTTCCCGCGATCAACAAACGGCGAAATGGTGCGCTCGAACCGCTGTCGATACTGCGCGTTGGCTCGCATCAGCGTTTCGTGCGCGCGGACAAACTTACTCGCATTCCCCCCGGAGATAGTTATACCGTGACCGTTTTTTTCTCGAATTCCTGCACAAAAACGAAACGGCAAAACACTCTCACGCACTATCTCGAGATCTTCCCGCGCAATACCACGCGCATACGGACGCGTGTTTGATCCCCATGGGTCATCATTCGCTTCGGGTGGTATGGTGAGTAATTCAGACTTTCCTGCACGATGAACAATACGGGCAAACAAACCCCGAGACCGAAATAGGGCATACGCACGAGTCCTACCATCGCGCTGGGTCGAGTAATAAC
>JALUUK010000194.1 GCA_027021395.1 Acidobacteriota bacterium | reverse complement strand
TCGCGCAAACCGGGAAGCCGCACGCGCGGGATTCGTCTCGGATTTTCTCATCGGACTCTTTCAGATCTCGGACCCGAGTCAGTCTCGTGGCGAGACGGTGACCGCCCGGGAACTGCTCGATCGCGGTGCGCAGAAGATTCAGCGCGATCTCGAAGACGAGCCTCTCGTACGGGCCTCGCTGATGGATACGATGGGTTCGGTCTACGTCGGCTTGGGTCTCTACGACAAAGCGCTTCCGCTGCTCGAGAAGGGGCTCGAACTCAGGAGCGCGGAACTCGATCCGCTGGATCTCGAGATCGGCGACAGCATGTTCAATCTGGCTCGCGCCTATTCCGCCCAGGGCCGGAATGAGAAGGCGACGCCACTGTTCGAGAAGACTCTGAAGATCCGCGAGGCAGGACTCGATCCGGACGATCCGGATGTCGTCAACACCCTGCTGGGCCAGGGGAGTCACTACTGGCGTGAGGGAGACTACCGTCGGGCGGAGCAGCTCTATCAGCGAGCCCTGAAGCTGGCCGGCAACGATCGCGAGCTGAGCCCGATTCTCCGGGCCACGGCGCTGAACAATCTGGGCGCACTGCATTTTCGCCGCGGCGAGATCGAGCAGGCCCGAAAGCTCTACTTGTCGGCACTCGAGCTTCGCGAGCGTGAGTTCGGTGATGTCGCGCTGCCCGTTGCCACCACATTGAACAACCTCGCCGAAGTCTACCGAAGCGAGGGGCGACTGGAGAAGGCGGAGCCCCTCTACCGGCGCTCTTTGGCCATCCGAGAAAAGCTGCTCGAGCCGGATCATCCGCGCTTGGCGGTGAGTTTGAACAACCTTGCGGAAGTGTATCGCGAAGAGGGGGCGTACGATCAGGCTCTGCCGCTGTACCGGCAAGCCCTTGGCGCGATGGAGCGGAGGCTCGGGAGTTCTCACGTCAACGTCGGCACGGTCTTGTACAACCTCGCCGATGTCAAGCTACGCCAGGGTGATTTCGCAGAAGCCGAACGACTCGCACGGCGGTCTCTGGCGACGACCGAAGCCGCGCTCGGCAACGATCACGTCGATGTGGCGGAGACGCTGGCCCTGCTGGGAAAAGCGCTCGCAAAGCTCGGTCGTTCGAAGTCGGCAGCCGAGGTTTTGCGGCGGGCCATCGCCATCTGGCAAAACGCCGGCCGGTCCGAGAGCCGAGCCTGCACCGAGGCCGTGGAGACACTCTCCGAGTTGCTGCGGGACTCACCCGCCCGCGACGAGTAGCCGCCGACATGTCTCGACACCCCCCGGGGAGGGCGGTGTTTTTTTTCGATGCCTGCTGCGTCTCGACCCGCCCGGTGAAAGTGCGTGCCGCCCCCCCGGGGGGCGGTGTTTTTTTCGATGCCTGCTGCCCTTCCGGGCAGCGTTTCCCGCCTTTCCCATAGACCGGGAGATCTGAGGAAGTGGTCTCCCGCGTAGGTGAGAGGGTGCCATGACGAAGCAGACGCTGAGCGAACGGTTGACGACCATCATTGCGCTACTGGTGATCGGGGCGGCAGGATTCACGGATCTCCACGCCGCAGACCCCGCGATTGCGGCAGATCCGCCGGTAGATCCGCCGGACCTGCCGTCCGCGCTCTCTCCACCCATTCGGCCATCCTTCGGCGGGACGATTCATCGCGGGGGAGCGACTAGCGGACCGGTTCAGCGCGGGGGAGCGACCGAGGCCGCCGGGACGGACTATCGCTTCGACGGCTTGCCGGCCCGAGACCTCAACATTTCTTCCTTGCTTCCTTCGCAGCCGGCCAATGACGTTCGGACTCATGCGCGAGGCTGGCCCGACGGAAGTGTCGCTGCGCTGAGCTTTGAAGATCTGCGCTTCAGATCGCAGTACAGCACCGACAGCGGTGCGAGTTTTTCGTCTCAGATCGACATCGCGGGCGACGCCTCCGCAGGGCAACCGGGTGTGATGACCTGGGCCGTTGCGAGTACTGAAGGCGGAAAGATTCACGGGTTCTTCTGGGTCCTCGATCCCGACGGAGGATTTGGAATACAGTACACACGAAGCAGCGACAAGGGTCGGACATGGATCGATCCCTACTACATCGCGCGCGGCGCAGAACTCGGCCGAATCCAATACTGGAGGGGGGCAGCAGCGCTCGACGACGGCCATGTGGCGCTGGTCTTCGTCGACGAAGCGGGTGATCCGCTCGTCTACTCATCCACGGACGGCGGGATCAGCTGGCGCGGACCCGTTCGCGCCAACTACGGCGTGGCTGCCGGAACGGCGGCCGTCTCGGAGCCGACGGTCTTTTACGACTCCGCCGGAAATCTTCACGTGATCTACATTCAAGACCGCGGCTCCGGCCCGGAAGTCTGGGACAATCGTTCCTCGGACGGTGGCACACTCTTCGACCAGGAAACGAATGTATCTTCCTTTTTCAGCACGGCCGCCACGCCGAGCAACCTCGCTCAGATCAACGCCGGCGATGGTTCGATTCTCATCGCTCTTTCTGCCGACGACGCTGCCCTATCGGATACACGCTTGCGCGTGCTGCGCTCGACCGACCAGGGCGCCACCTATTCCCAAACTCTGAACTACGACGATACCGGATCTACCTCCGCATTCACGCCGAGGATCTACGCCGATTCGACGACCGTTCAGTTGTTCACGGAAAGCGGCGGGAATATCCTGCATTTTCGCTCCACCGATCATGGGGCTTCGTTTTCCTCGGCCCAGGTGATCAGCAGCTCGTCGAGCGTCCCGCTCGCCTGCCGTACGGATGCGGGCAACTGGGCCGTCGGCATGCTCAATCAGGCGAATCAGAGCTATGGGGGACTCGACAGCAGCGGGCTCTTCATGTACGCAGACGTCCAGGTTCGCACCTCGACGGACGGTGGTGCGAGCTGGGGAGTCGCGGCCACCGTCAATGACGACCCCTCCGCAGAGACCTATCGCTTTTTCTCGATGGCCTGCGCGGGCTCTGATGAAGTCGTGGTCTTCATGAACGACTTCCGACCGCCGAGCGACGGTATGACGGTCTGGACGGATCGCTCAGAGGCTGCGTCACTTTCCTTCGGTGTCGACGTCGATATCGATACCGACGCCGGTTCTCGCGCTCCCGACAACGGGCGGGGCAACGGCAGCACGACGCCTAGCGCGGATGGCGCGGGAAACAGCTACGTCGCCTTCGTCGCGCGCACGGACGATCTCTTCACCGAGGTCTTCGTCGCAGCGAGCACGGATGGCGGACACACCTACGGCACGCCGGT
>JALUUK010000193.1 GCA_027021395.1 Acidobacteriota bacterium | reverse complement strand
GCTGTGCCTGGCTACCATGCACCGGGTCAAGGGCCTGGAGTTCGAATACCTCTGCGTTGTCTCGGCCAATGACGGCATCATCCCGCTGGCGAATGTGCTCGATGACGCGGAGGATCCGGTGGCGGCCCGGGACGCTGAAACGAGGGAGCGATCGTTGCTCTATGTGGCGCTGACGCGGGCGCGCCGCCGCGCGGTGATCACGGCCTGCGGTACGCCCAGCCGTTTTCTTCGGCGCGCGGTTAAGCCGGACTGAAGTCGATCGACGTTCCCGCCGATAGCAACTTGCGGCCCGACGGGCTCCCGAACCCGGCCCCGGACTCAGGCGAATAAGGGGATGGTCGTTCGTCGGGTGAGGACCGTGCGCAGTTGATGCACCTGCGTGAAGACAGTTTCGGAAGGGCCCGGCTATGCAGAGCGGCGTTGAAAGAGACACTCCCTGGTCGCGCTACCCCTATGCCCGTTTGCCGGTCTGGCTGTTGGCGGAGCACTCATACTGCGAGAAGCGCCTGGAGCTGTGGCTGGAGGATCCGGGCCAGCGCGTCTCGGTGCCGCGGGACTGGGAGGATACGCCGGGGGCCTCGAGTCAAGAAGGAGCCGCAGCGGCCGGCAAGCTGGCGCACGCGCTGATGGCAGCCACGGCCGCGGTGGGGCCGCGGGAAGCGATCGAGCGGGAGGGGCGGGTTTATTTGGCGGAATCGCCGTTCTCAGCCTCGTTCGACGGGCTCCCGATCGCGGGCGTCCCGGATGTAGCCTGCCTGGATCACGGCCGGGCCACGGAGATTCTCGACTACAAGTTTTCGCAGCGCCGACGCACCGGATTGCCGATGTGGGAGCGGGCGCAGCTCAACTATTACGGCTACTTGCTCGAGGAGTCCGGCTACGACGCAAGTGACCTGCTCCTGATCTGTGTGTATTTGGCCCCGGAAGCGAGTTCCGTCTTGGAACCAGAGGCGTCGGAGGTGGCGGCGGCCATCACCCGCGCTGCCCGCCGCAGTGTGGAGAGCGCGCCGCCGAGAAGGAACTGGGGCTTCGGGCCTGTCGCGCTCGCCGAGGACGTTTCCGCTATCGGCCGGTGCTTCTTTTACAACCGGGATGACGCACGGCGCGACTTGACGTTCGCCTCCGAATTTTGGCACGGGCGCCGTCCCGCGAAACCGCCGCTGAAGAACCCCTGGAAATGCAGCTCCTGCCTCTACAACGCGTCAGGAAGGTGTCCGGACGCGCTGGCCCCGTTTCGGGGCGGCCCCGAGTTCACGCCGTGACTGATCTTCAGGCCCTAACGCGTTCCTTCTTGGGGACACGTCTGGAGCGCTCTTGATCGACGCGCGGGGCTCGCGTGCCGAGGGCGAGACGCTTCGCAAATCTAGTACAGCGGGTGTTCGTTGCGAAAGACAACGAGCAGCCACGCTCCCCCTCACGTCGCTATGCTCGCGGAGAGCGATTGCCCGGGCACGATGCGCGACCCGCAAGAGCTGGGGTCGCCCTGTTCTCCAGGCGGAACCATCGGGGCAAACGGTGAGGCGTTCCGACTTGAGGCGCTCACAGTACCCCTGCTTGCGCGACTCGCCCAGCGCCAACCAGAGCGGGCCCCTCGAGCCGTTCCGGCGGTCTGCAGGACTCCAAGTACACTGCCAGCCCGGTTTGGTGCGATGGGGCCCAAGCACTGGCCGCGTCGGCCAACATGCTGCTAATCCGAACCGCAACAGCGCCTCTTGAGAAGCCGGTGATCGAGCTCTTGACGCTAGTCCCACCGTTCGGCTGCAGTTCTTAACCACTGATGGCCATCCCGCCGCACTCCGGCGACCTCGCGAACCGCCAACGGCACGCCCGGTGGTTATCGGCCTGATCCCCCGCGGCCGCGAACCAAGCCGACGGCGCCCGCATTTTCGTATGTGCCACCGCGCCTCCGAAAACCCGAGCCGTTCTTCGCACCCCAGCGCCCTCCTTCACTCTGAAGGGGGCTCAACCTCCGGTTTCGGAAACCAAGGATCAGACTCCTCCAACTGGCCGATGTACACATAACGGAGGTCGTTGCCTTTGCTGACGGGCGCGAAGATAGTCCGGTACTCGTTGACATAAAAGCGGCCCCCCTGCCAGCCTTTCTGGCTGGCGATCTTATCCGCCATCCAGACCACCTCCCGTTTTGAGACGTGATCACTCAGCCGGACCTCACGGCTCCGGTTTTCTGAGATCCGTACTGTGTAACCAATGTCCCGGCCGCCGGCGCAGAGCTTGTAAGGGATCCCCACGTGAGGTCCGTCCCACTCGTCTCCCGGCTGCAGCGGCGTGCCGTCCAGCGAGAGAGGACGTCCGCTGAGCGTTCGTCCCTCGAAGTCGAATTCAAGGTCACCATAATAGTCTCCGGCGTAATAGTATTCAACTTCTCGGCTGTTCTCGGTCTGCACCGGCACCAGCACCTGTCGCCATTCGTTGATGTAGAATACACCGCCATATCCCCCGCCTTCCTTCTTGACGCTGTTCACCATCTTCACGAGTTCGTCGTGTTCGGTAGTTGCCAGAAACACCTTTTCTCTGTGGCCGACTTCATAGACAAGCGACACGACGAGTTTATTGCTTCGCGTCCGGATAGCGTACTTCGCATCCTTTGCAACGACCTTTGGCCAATTGCCTGGAAATTTGGCGAACTTCATCTGTTTCATGTGCGGTCCTCCTTTGCTGCGGTTAGTCAGCCATGGCTCATCGAAGTGTTGAACCAATTTTGTGATTTCTTCAAGAGTCTTTATAACTCCTGTGAACTCGCTTCTTGGAGGCGGCTGTCCGACGCCACGCGGCGGACGACGCCGTCCGGTCGGATGCTTGAGGTGTTGGCGCACCTTGTGCAAGTGCCGGAGGGCATCCTGCACGCGTCTTGCTATTAGCGCAATGTCAATAGTCCGATCACGCGGGGGAGTGATAGGGAGGTCTTCAATGTCAGCGGTAGCACCGTGAGTGTTCAGAGAGAGTTCTTCGGCGATGTCGAGAAGATCATTATAGACTCTATCGATGACTTCTCGGAGGGTCATAGTGCGTCTCTACGGATCCTCGTGGTCGAACCAGTGGTCGAAGTCGATTCGGCCTACGTATCGTGGCTCCCAGCTGTCCTCGTCGGTAGAATATCGGGACTTTGGCTTCTTAGTGAGGACAACTCCGAATGGGTTCACGATGAATCGAACGGGACCCCACCGGCGGACGGAGCGAAGGGAGGCAATGAGATCGCGGTCCTGCGCTTCTGGACGGAGG
>JALUUK010000192.1 GCA_027021395.1 Acidobacteriota bacterium | reverse complement strand
GAGCGACTCCGGAATGCATGACCGCCTCGTGTATTTCCATGCCTTTCCGCCGGCTCCGATTGACGTAGTCGACCAAGACGAGTGAATCGTTGACCACGACTCCGGTCAGAGCCACCATGCCGAAGACCGAGAGAATCGTCAGGTTCATCCCCATCAAAAGGTGACCCCATATCGCCCCGACGAGGCCGAAGGGAATGGCGCCCATGACGATCAACGGCTGCACGTAGGAGCGAAAAGGTATGGCCATCAGTCCGTAGATGATGACGAGCGCCAAGGCGAAGCCGCGCCCTAGCCCCGCCATCGTCTCAGCCTGCTCGTTTCCCTGGCCTTCGAGTGTGTAACGAACGCCGCGATGGCGGGCGAGCAACTCCGGCAGGAACGTTGCCTCGAGGTCGGCGATGATTTCGCCTGCGTTTCCTTTCGTATCATCGACATCGGCCGTGACGTTGATCGCTCGCTTGCGATCGACTCGATCGATGGCGGCGAAGCCTCGTGTTCTACGAGCATCGGCAACCGTCGAGAACGGGACCTCGCGACCGTCGCGAGTGCGAATCCTCATCCTCTCGAGTCGGGCGAGGGAGCGACGTTCATCTTCCGGATAGCGAACCATGACGCGGACGTCGTCGCGTCCACGTTGGATGCGCTGGGCTTCTTCGCCGTAGAAGGATTGCCGGACTTGGCGAGCGAGATCCATCTGCGTCAAACCAAGTGCCTCCGCCGAGGGCTTGATCTTCAGATCGATTTGCTGTTTTCCTTCGCGGTGCGAGTCGGCGACGTTGTAGACACCGGGATACCGGGCGAGTTGAGTCTTCATGGCCTCGGCGACGGCGAGCAACTCTTCGCTTTGGTAGCCGGCGAATTGGATGTTGATCGGCTCGCCGGGTGAGAACAAAGACGACGTAAACTTCAATTCCACGGCTCCGGGAATCGATCCGGCCGCTTCTCTCCACAGGTCGAGTATCTCGATGCTCTTGATGCTTCGTTCTTCGGACGGAAGCAGTTCGATGGTGACTTCTCCTATATGCGATCCGCTGAACGCGGCGACGGCACCGGCATTGCGGGCCTGAATCGTGCGGAAGGGCTGGTCACCCACCGCGGAGGAAACATGCTTGAAGGGCGATGCGGCACCGGTGCTCTCGAGATCGTCTCTGACCGAAAACGCGGCCTTTTCGAGTCGATTCACCGCTGCGGACGTCACCTCCGCCGATGTTCCTTGGGGCATCGTCAGCGTGGCGGCGACGAAGTCGGCTTCCACGTTGGGAAAGAAGACGAACTTGATGAAGCCGCCTCCAATGAAGCCGTATGTCAACAGCAGCACCGCTCCTCCGGCTGAGAGCGTGACGTAGCGCCATCGCGCCGCAAGTCGCAGTGTCGGCTTGTAAAGATCGTCGATCAGCCACTCGACCCGTCGCGCGAAAGCGCCTTGAAAGCGAAGCCACGGCCCGAGTTTTTTCTTGTCCGGTCGGGGCTTCCAATGGGAGAGATGTGCAGGAAGAATGAACAATGACTCGATCAACGAAAAAGCGAGCGTGGTGATGACGATCAGAGGAATCACTCGCATGATCTTTCCGGTATTGCCTGGAACGTTGATCATCGGAATGAACGCCGCCACCGAGGTCAAGACGGCGAAAGTGACGGGGGTCGCCATTTCCTGAGCGCCGGCAATCGCTGCACGGAGGCCGTCGGTTTTTGCGCCGTTTCTCTCGCCGGCAATTTCGCGGCGTGCTTTCTCGCGCTGTTGGTGTGTAAAGATGTTTTCGCCGACGATGATCGCATCGTCGACGACGATGCCGAGCACGATGATGAAGGCAAAGAGCGAGATCAGGTTGATCGATAGATCCATCGTCGGCATCAGCCAGAGCGCGCCGAGAAAGGTGATGGGAATTCCCAGGCTGACCCAGAATGCGAGACGCAGCCGAAGAAAGAGTGCGAGGTTTACGAAAACCAGGACGAATCCCAGCGCGGCATTGCGCAGCATCAGCCCGAGGCGGCCGCGAAGGATCGACGCATTGTCCTTCCATGTCGTCAGAGAAATCCCCTCCGGCAAGCGGGATGAAGCTTCCTCGACGTATGCGTGCACCACTCGGGAGATGTCGAGCGCGCTCTGCGATCCGACACGATAAACCTGGATCAGAACGGCGGGCCGGCCATCGAATCGAGCCGCCTGGTCCGTTTCGGCGAAGCCGTCCACCACGCGGGCCACGTCGGAAAGCAGCAGGCGCGTACCGTCTGCTCTCGTCTTGAGCGCGATCGACTCGAAATCGCGCCCTCGGTACGCCCGGCCGCGTGTTCTTAGGAGAATTTCACCGGAAGAGGTGCGCAAGGATCCGGCGGGAAGGTCGATGGAGGATCGTCGCACGGCATCGGCGACGAGGTCGAAGGTGATGCCGAAGCGGCGGAGCGCCTTCTCGGAGACCTCGATGGAGATCTCGTAGGGCCGGTCCGATGAAAGCTCGACGAGGGTGATACCGTCGAGCGCAGCGATCTCGTCTCGCACCATCTCGCCGAGGTGCTTTAGCGACCCCTCGTCGGTATCGCCGTGCACCGCGACGTCGATGACTTGAGTTCGGTTGACGACTTCTTGAATGACGGGCTTTCGGGTTTCTTCAGGGAAGGTTTCGATGGAATCGACGCGCGACTTGACCTCGTCGAGCACCTGCCGCGAGTCGGCATGACGCATCAGCTCGAGCGTGACGACGCCGATGCCTTCGCTCGCTTTCGAGCGAATGCGTTTGACGCCCGCAATACCGGCGACGGCTTCTTCTATGCGCAGGCAAACGGACTCTTCGACTTCGTCGGGTGAAGCTCCGAGATGTTCGACCGACACGGTGATCACGTCGAGAGAGAAGACGGGGAAGACTTCCTGCCGGATCGTGACGATACGAAGCAGCCCGCCCACGATCAGCACGGCCATCATCAGATTGGCGGCCACCGGATTGCGAGCGAACCACTCGATGGCGCGGTTCATGATTCGGGTGCGTCCGTCTCGTGGTTTGTCGAGGGAAGAGGGCGCACCTTCATTCCATTCGACACCGCTTCGAGCTGGGTCAGAACGACGCGTTCGCCTTCGGCAAGGCCGCTCGAGATCACGACGTTCTCTGTTTCCGCGCGAAGGATCTCTACGCGTCGCCGATCGATGCGATCGCCTTCAGCGACGATGAGGATTTCGTTCTCGCCGCGTACGGCGGCGCGTGGGATCACGAAGACATTCTCGGCCGTCCGGCCCTGCACCAACGCATCCACGAAG
>JALUUK010000191.1 GCA_027021395.1 Acidobacteriota bacterium | reverse complement strand
TGGGGCGGAAAGATTCACGCTCCCGAGTCCAAGAAAGCCGACCGCTGCACGGAAAAGGTGCTTTGGCAGTTCGCGGAACTCGGCTGGGACAAAGACCTCAAAGAGATCAAAGCCGCGATCAAGCTCTTGCGCTCCTTCTTGACCGTCAAGAAGGACCTCAACCTCTTCGAGTTCAAGACGCAGGTCAAGCAAGACCCCGTTCGCGAACGCCACGTGCGCTGGTTTTTGCGCATTCTTTCTTTGGGCTTGCTCTTGCGCATCATTCCCGAAGACAAACGCGTATTGACCGGCGTGGCCGATCTGATCGAGAGGGTCAGTGCCTTCGTAGCCAGCCCCATTTCCCGCGCGCCGGTCGAAACGATCGGCGCGGGATTGCCCCAGATTCGTCGCGAGGCCATGCAGGACGGCTACTGCTTCATCCCCGACATGTACATCCTGCGGGTCTTCGCCCATTGCGAGGCGCTGCTCGGCGGCAAGCGCATGAAGGCCAACCTGAAGAAGATCTTCGACTATGTGCTCTCTCCCGCCTACCAAGAACTCGGACCGGAGATCGGCAGCGTGCGGACGGTGCGGGGGCCGATTCCGCGCGGCTACGGCATCGAACTTCATCCGGTCGAGTACTACGTCGAGAACGGCTGCGTCGAAGAGCTTCTCTTCATCTTGGAGAACTTCGCGCGGCTCGGGCTGATCAACCGCTACCCTCTCTTGATGAGCTATGTCGATTGGTTGCTCAGCGAACAAAAGAAGGACGGCCTTTGGGACTTGCCGGCGAAATCTTTCGGCGGCCATCCGCTCTACGATTCGTGGTTCCGCTTGGAAAAGGATTGGAAGAGCCCGAACCGCCGCATCGCCGATGTGACGTTCCGTATCATGGTGATCTTGAAGTACCAATGGGATCGGCAAGCCGTCATGCTCGAACGTGGGCGCGATCTCTATGGGATCTGATTCGGACGGAAGAACGTGACGGCCGTTTCCCGCGTATCCGCCCTTCGCCGCCTAGAGCTTTCGCCACGGCGGCGGCGTACCCGCGAGGTTCGCATCGGGGAACTTACGATCGGCGGCGATCGACCCATCGCCATCCAATCGATGACGACGCCGAAGACCAGCGACGCCGAGGCCACGGCGGCGCAAGCCGTCGCTTTGGCGCGCGCAGGCTGCGAGATCGTCCGTGTCACCGTGCCTTCCAAGGCCGACGCGGAGGCGCTTCCGCGGATTCGCGCGATCTTGAAAGAAGAGAAGATCTTCGTTCCGTTGGTCGCGGATATCCATTTCTCTCCGCGCATCGCGGAAATGGTCGTTCCCTTCGTCGAGAAGGTGCGCATCAATCCCGGCAACTTCGCCGACAAGAAGAAATTCGAAGTGCGCGAATACAGCGACACGGAATGGCAAGAAGAGATCGAACGTGTCTATGCGCTCTTCGCTCCCGTCGTCGATCGTGCCGTCGAATACGGCGTCGCCTTGCGCATCGGGGTCAATCACGGATCTCTTTCCGATCGCATCGTCAACCGCTTCGGTGATTCTCCCGCCGGCATGGCCGAATCGGCTTTGGAATTCGTTCGCATCGCGGAGGATCGCGGGCATCGAGACTTGGTCATCTCGTTGAAGTCGTCGAATACGCAGGTGATGACCCGGGCCTATCGCGAGATGAGCGCGCGGCTCGGAGAAGGGGATTCGAGCTATCCCTTTCATCTCGGCGTGACCGAGGCGGGTGACGGCATCAGCGGACGGATCAAGTCCGCGGCGGGAATTGCGCTTTGCCTGAGCGATGGGCTCGGTGACACCGTGCGTGTTTCATTGACCGAAGACCCGCTCGCGGAACTCCCGGTCGCACAGGAGATCGTTCGGCGTTTCGCCCGTCCGCTTCCTGAAGACGATGCCGCTTCGACCGATGAAGCGACACCCGTTTTGCTCGAGGCGCGCAACCCGCTCGATCCGACACCCCGTTCTTCGGCAAGCCTGCTGATCGGTTCGCTCGAATACGGAGGAACGAGCGTTCCGCGTGTCGAATTGCAATGCCTTCCTTCCAAGACCGCCGATTGGCAAGCGCTTGCAAGCGCCTTTCCGCCGCCGGAAGTGATCGATCTTCGAGTCGGCACCGAAAGCGACGGCTCGAAGACGGCCGAGACTCTCGATGCGGTGCGCAGGGCGGGCTTGACGCCCGCGCTCACGCTCGACGGCGATGCTCTCGAAGCGCTTCAAAACGGAGCACCGTGGGCCCATGATCTCGCAAGGCGCGCGGAACGTCTCGCCTTCGTCTTGCCGACCACCGGCGTCGATCACGAAGCTCTTCTCGCCGCGGCGGGCGAGCACCCGTTGCTGCTCTTGTTTCGAGTCGGCGCGTGCCGATCGGCGGAAGAGGCGCACGCCCTTGCCGACGCGGCCGTGTCATGGGCGGGACGACGCAAGCAGATGCTGATGGGAATCGATCCGCTCATCGGATGCGACGGGGGCGGCGACATCGTGCAGGCCTATCGTGCGCTCGCGGCGGGACTCGACGTTTCCGGATCGCGCGTTCCCATCGTATTGTTCGACGCGCGTGGCGCCGACGACGATTTGATCGTCGCTTCGGCCGGTCGCCTCGCAGGGTTGCTGCTCGACGGAATCGGCGACGCCGTGCGCGTCGTGGCCGGCGCCGACCCGGCGAGCGATGCCGCTTGCCTCCACGAGATTCTCCAAGCCTCGCGCCGCAGGCTGGAAAAAGCCGAGTTCATCGCCTGTCCCTCATGCGGTCGCACGCTCTTCGATCTGGAAGAGACCACCGCCCGCGTGCGCGCCTTGACCAGTCATCTCAAGTTGAAAATCGCCGTGATGGGTTGCGTGGTCAACGGCCCGGGAGAAATGGCGGATGCCGATTTCGGCTACGTCGGCTGGGGACCCGGTCGCGTCGCGCTTTTCGTTCGCCACGAAATGGTCGAAAGAGACATCCCGCAACAGGACGCACCCGCCCGTCTCGTCGACCTCATCAAATCACGCGGCGCTTGGAACGATCCGCCCGGCAAGGTGAAAACCTAAGCGCGAGCGCGCGCACGGCAGCCGAGCGGCATGCCCTCCGAACCGTTTTCATCGTTCGCCTCGCCCCCCATTTCGGATTGACTTGGGCCTGGAACTTTAGTACTTTGCGGAGCGAGGAGGAATCGATGATCGTTCGTCGCAGCACGATTTTTGCTTGTCTTGTCTTGTCTTGTCTTGACCTATTCGATGGCTCAAGAAGTCGTCTGCGTCCCTGAGCCTCCGGTGCTCAAAACGCTCGTGA
>JALUUK010000190.1 GCA_027021395.1 Acidobacteriota bacterium | reverse complement strand
TGAGGCGACGAGCAATCGTCGTCCCAGAGGAATGACTCTCCCCCCGCGAGGGGGAACAGAATCCGGCTTACGGCCGGCTCCGCCCGGTCTCGTTCGTTCGGCAAAGAGCGCTGCGCTCGGAGGCGGGCCGGTGAAGTCGTGGAGAGATGCGAGAGAAGATGTCGAGCAGGGAAGGCTGTGAAACGAACGACGCGCGGCGGACTTTGATCGACGAGGTCGAGCGCCTCGGTCCGCGCATCGTAAAGCTCGCGCGCGATCTCTACCGGCATCCGGAGGTCGGTCTCGAAGAGTTCCACAGCGCCGCGCGACTTTCCGGAGACCTCGAGGAAGAGGGTTTCGAAGTCCGGATGGGACTTTGCGACCTGCCGACCGCGTTTTCCGCGGAGAAGCGGCACGGGAAGGGGCCGTCGATCGCGTTCTTGGCTGAATACGACGCACTGCCGGGGCTAGGTCACGCCGGCGGCCACAACTTGATCGCCGCGGTCTCCTACGGAGCGGCGGTTGCGCTCGGTCGCCGACTCGAGGATCACCCTGGGCGCGTCGTGCTTTTTGGAACCCCCGCGGAAGAAACCATCGGGGGAAAGGTCGTGATGGCACGGCAAGGAGCATTCGATGCGATCGATGTGGCGATGCTCGCGCATCCGGGCAGTCGAGACCGGGTCGAAGTGCGTTCGTTGGCATCTTGGTCCGTGGATGTCGTTTTCGAAGGCAAGTCCTCCCATGCCGTGGCGGCTCCCGAGCAGGGGGTGAACGCGCTCGATGCGGTGATTCAGCTTTTTACGGCGCGCGATGCGCTATTGAAATCTCTGCGCGACGAAGTCAGGATTCCGGGAGTCATCCTCGAGGGCGGGGTACAGCCGAACGTCGTGCCCGATCGCGCCCGGGCGCGCTTTTCGATGCGCGCCGCGGATGCGACCTACCTCATGCAGACCGTTCTGACCCGCTTTCGCGAGCTCGTCGAAGGCGTCGCACGCACGACGCAGACCCGCGCCACGATGCACTTCGTGGACAACCTCTACGACGAAATGTGTTCGAGCCCGGGCCTTGCGGAAATCTACCGGCGCAACGCGCTCGAGGTGGGCCTCGATCCGACGAGCCAAGCCTCCTCCTCCGTCGCGTCGCTCGATACGGGCATCGTGTCGAAGCTGGTCCCGGTCATCCACCCGGTCTTTCGCATCGTCGAAAACCCCGTCGCTAGTCACACCGTGGAATTCGCGAAGGCGGTGGATCAGCCGCGCGCGCTCGAGAGCGCCGTGCGTGTCGCGAAGGCCTTGGCTTTGACCGGGCTCGACCTGCTCGCAGATCCGGCGATCGTTCGGCGCCTCGGCGATGAACACCGGGATTCGGCGCGCCACTCGAGCCTCGCACTCGACACACCCTTGATCACCTCGCAGGTCTCTCCTTGAAGACGAGGGTGCGGAGGGCACGACGCCCGTGGATTCTTCCGGCCTCTCTACCCGAAGGCGGATGCATTGCCGTCGTCGCACCGGCTTCCCCACCTGAGAAAACGGCACTGCGTCGAGGGATGGCGGTGATTCGCTCATGGGGTTACGAAGTGGTCGAGGCCGAGGGGCTCTGGCGACGGAAGGGAGATTTGGCCGGATCGGACGAAAACCGCCTCGCAGACCTGCAGGCGGCAATCGATGACCCGGCGGTGCAAGCCGTCTGGGCGGCGCGCGGGGGATGGGGATCGGCACGCTTGCTGTCGCGCCTGCGCCTTCCTTCGTCCCGACGTCGTGCGAAATGGCTGATCGGTTTTTCCGATCTCAGCGCCGTGCAGCAGATGCTTTTTGAGGCACGCATTGCGAGTTGGTACGCTCCCGTCGTTGCCGACTTGGTCGATGAAACACGCTATCGCAAGCGCGATCTCATGGCGATGCTCGAAACGCCCGAGGCGGAACGCGTCTACCGGCTCGCTCGACGCGGAACGATCGTGCCCGGCGTGGCGGAGGGCGTGCTCGCGGGAGGGTGCTTGACCCTTCTCGCCGCCTTGGCGGGCACACCGTGGCAACCGGATTTTTCGGGTTGCATCGTTTTTCTCGAAGAAGTGGGTGAAGCGCCGTATCGCATCGACCGTTTGCTGTGGCAACTTCGTCATGCGGGCCTTTTCGACGGCGTGCGCGGCATCGTTTTCGGACAATTTACCGGATGCAAGGCACAGCGAGCGCGTTCGTCGCGTTCATTGACGGATATTCTGCGTGAGCATGCCCGCACGCTCGCGCTTCCATCGATGACGGGCCTCGCGGTGGGGCATGGTCGGCGGGCGCGGGCGATTCCCATCGGCTACCACGCCGAAATGAACACGAGGGCCGCGGAACTCCGCGTTCGACCCCATACGAAAAGATGAATGAAAACGAGGCAAGCGAACGCTGCGTCGCGCTGAAACTGGCGTACGACGGATCATCGTTTCACGGGTGGCAGATTCAGCCGAATCAGCCCACGGTGCAGGGCGTCTTGCAGACGGCCTTGGCTCGTATCCACGGCGTTCCCGACCGGCGAGTCGTTTTGCATGGATCGGGTCGAACCGACGCGGGTGTGCATGCGCTCGCTCAAGTCGCGCACTACCGGCAGCCGACGAAACGCCCAACGGAGTCGATTCGACGCGCATTGCGCAGCATGCTGCCCGGCAGCATCGTCCTGCTCGACATCGCCGAGGTCTCACCGGATTTTCATGCGCGCCGTTCCGCGCTTTGCAAGACCTATCGATATCGGATCATCAACCGCACGCTCGCGCTTCCCTTCGAAACGCGCTGGGCCTGGCATATCCGAGATCCCTTGAATGTGCACGCGATGCGCGATGCGCTGCCGTACTTGCGCGGTCGTCATGATTTCGCCGGATTTACCAACTCCCGCGCCGAGGCCGAGACGACGGTCCGCGACTTGATGCACCTCGATATCCTCGCTCGAAAGGGACGGAGTCTCGAGATCGAGGCTCGGGCGGATGGCTTCTTGTACAAGATGGTGCGGAACATCGTGGGGTGGTTGGTGGAGATCGGTCGTCGGCGGCGGCGCTGCGAGGAGACGCAGGAGGTACTCGCTTCGGCCGTGCGCGGTGCGGCGGGAGTCTCCGCACCTCCTCAAGGGCTCTGCCTCGTCGAAGTCCGCTATGCAGTCGATCCCTTCCAACGTGGCGCGAAGATTGTTAACCAAAAATGACCGCATACGGACACACCTGTCCGGCCCGCGAGCACCACGTTTTTCCGCGCCACGCTTTTCCCGCCCAACGCCCCGAAAAACGGCCACCAAGCTCAACGGCCGGC
>JALUUK010000189.1 GCA_027021395.1 Acidobacteriota bacterium | reverse complement strand
CGATCCGGCATTGAAGGACGCGGCGCAATCGGCCGTCGACTTCATCTGCCACGCGCAGCATCCTCGAGGGGGTTGGCGCTACTCGCCGGGCCAACCGGGCGACACGACCGTCTTCGGGTGGCAACTGATGGCACTCAAGAGCGCTTCCATGGCCGGACTTCGCGTTCCATCGGAAGTCCGAGTTCGCGCTCGGAACTTTCTCGATTCGGTACAACAGAACCAGGGCGCGTATTACGGATATCTTCACCGAGGCAAGGAACCGACGCCGACGTCGGTCGGTCTGCTGAGCCGCATGTATATGGGATGGCCGCACGGGACGCCCGCGTTGCATCGCGGGGTGGAGTATCTCGCTTCGCGAGGGCCATCCAAGACCGACATGTATTACAACTATTATGCGACGCAGGTCATGTTCCACTATCGCACGGCCGGTTGGACCGGCTGGAACCACCGGTTGAGCCGATACCTCATCCGGACGCAAGCTCGCACCGGTCACGAAATGGGAAGCTGGTACTTCGACGACAAGTATGCTCGGGAAGCGGGCCGACACTATGTCACCTGCCTCGCCATCATGATCCTCGAAGTCTACTACCGCCACATGCCGCTGTACGACCTCAAGAAGCTCAACCGGCGAGAATTCTAAACTTCACGTTGCCACCTGTCGCGCTGACGCGTTGTCGCGTCATGGCGACCTGCGGCGTCCTGGCGGCGTCGCACTCCCGCTTCACAGGCCCGATGGGATATCTCGCGTCGCGGAGAGCGTCAGCGTGAATTCCTGCTTCGGGACTCGAGCCAATCGAGCGACGGCGAAGTTCGGATCGTGGTCGGACAATCCCCACCACTCGCGGTCGGCGATCATGCCGAGCAGTTCCGGTTTGATGCGGCGCACGTCGACTTGCCACGCGTCGTATGCCATGCACCACATGCGCCGCATGTGGTTCCACGTGGGACAGATATCGCCGAGGAACATCGCACCGTCGCCGCCATCTTCGATGATGATCACCTGATGTCCCGGAGCATGCCCGCCGGTCCAGCGGCCGCGAACCCCGCCGATGATCTCCACTTCACCGTCGATCAGTTCGAGCTGCCCGGTCGATTCGAGGCACCGGAAGTTCTCTTCCGGGTAGGTCCCGGCCCATTCCGGCAAGCCGCTCGTCGCCGCCTCCCATTCCTTCTGCTGCACGACATATCTGGCATTGGGAAACGTCGGAACGATCTCGCCCGACTCGTTTCGCATCGTGCACCCCCCCGCGTGATCGAAGTGCAAGTGGGACAGCACGACGACGTCGATCGACTCGGGGGCCACCTGCGCGCGCGCCAGATTCGGCACGAGCCCGCCTTCCGGCTGAGCGGCATAGATTCGGCGTTCCTTTTCGCTGAGTTTCGTGCCGAAACCGGTGTCGATGAGCAGCCGCTGATCGTTTCCCTCGACAAGATAGCAATTCGTTGCCAGATCGATGCGGTTCGATTCATCGGGCGGCGCCACACGCTCCCACAACGGCTTGGGAACGACACCGAACATCGATCCGCCATCGAGTCGAAACCGGCCCCCCGAAACGGCTCGGATGCGATACGAACCAACCTGCAACATCGTTTAGGCCTCCATCCGTTCACCAACATCCTGAGCCGACGTCTACCGCAGCGGCTCCCTGCCGAGGGCTCGGCGTATGAGCCCGATCTGACCGGCGTGCAGCATTTCATGATGAGGACAAAATAGCAAGGCGCCCAGACGCGTCGGATATGCCGCGTACGGAAAGTCGACCTCGGCCTGGAGCTCCTCGTCGGTAAACGCCGGGACTTCCGCATGAACCTGCTGGTGGATTCGGTCGAGCAGTTCGAGCAATTCGTCGGGGGACGGCTGATTCGACCGGTCGGTGTCGGGTGTCGAGCCTCGACTGTACTTCTTTCGAATGTCGCTCGGCATGAGCTGCCGGTCGATGTCGAGCCGGCCGCGTTGCCGGAAAAGGCACAGACCATATTCGGCCATCGCCAGGTGACCGACTTGCCAGGCGAGCGTTGTTCCCAAGCCGGGGTCGGTGAACCACTCTTCGTGCGGCACGTCGGTGATCAAACGCAGCGAATACTCCCTCGCCGAATCGATCTGCTTGAGCGCCATTTCAGCTTGCACCGATGACATCGAAGTCTCTCCTGAACGGTCATTCCGGGATCTGCTATCGTAACATCCATCGTCGTTTCCCGAAGGCGATCGCGTCGCCGGAGCGGTGTTCCCTTCGGCATGATCCTCACGTCAGCGTCACAATAACCTCAGCGTCACAACATCTGCCGGATCGAGACCTATGGCTGAACGACTGCGAATTCGCGGCGGCTACGTTTACGACCCTGCCAACGGCCTGACCGGCCAGGTACACGACATTTGGATCGAAAACGGCAAGGTCGTCGAAGCTCCGGCCGATCCCGACATCGTACCGGAACACCAGATCGACGCGAGTGGGCTGGTGGTGATGCCGGGTGGGATCGACATGCACTGCCACATCGCCGGACCGAAGGTCAACGCGGCTCGAAAGATGCGGCCCGAAGAGAAGCGGCACGGCCAGGTGATGGCTCGAACCGCCACGACCCACAGCGGGACGCTCGGCAGCGTCCCCAGCACGTTCGCGACCGGATACAAGTACCTCGGACTGGGCTACACCACCGCGTTCGACGCCGCCGTCCCCCCCCTCGCCGCTCGGCACTGCCATGAGGAATTCTCCGATACGCCCGGCATCGACAAGGGCTTCTACGTCCTCATGGGCAACAACCACTTCGCCATGCAGTCGATCAAGGATGGCGACACGGAGCGGCTGCGAGCCTTCACCGCCTGGTTGCTTGGAGCGGCCAAGGCGTTCGCCGTCAAACTCGTCAATCCAGGCGGCGTTGAAGTGTGGAAGCAGCACGCCTCCGGCAACGTCACCGGACTCGACCAGGCCGTCGACTATTTCGACGTGACGCCGCGCAGCATCATTCGAGAACTCGCGGCCGCCGCCGATGCACTCGAACTGCCGCACCCCGTCCATATCCATGCCAACAATCTGGGCGTCCCGGGCAACTGGCGCACCACGCTCGAAACATTGAAAGCACTCGACGGACATCGCGGCCATCTCACGCACATCCAGTTTCACAGCTACGCCGGCGGAGACGAAGATGAAACGACGTTCGGGTCCCGCGTGATGGAGCTTGCCGAATATGTGAACAGCCACCCGGAGATCAGCGTCGACGTGGGACAGGTCCTGTTCGGCGACACGACCAGCATGACCGGCGACGGACCGC
>JALUUK010000188.1 GCA_027021395.1 Acidobacteriota bacterium | reverse complement strand
GACTTCTCCGGACAACCCGAAGCCCCCGGAAGGTGAAAAATACTAGTTCATGACGAACCGTATCAAAGATGCGGATGAACAAGTTCTATCCACGCTCAACAAAGACGGCACACGTAAACTGATTCGCCCGAAGCTATCGAGCGGGAGGTTTCTGAGTGCTCGAAGAGGCGTCGGCTGGACCTTGATCATCATCTTCACCTGCCTCCCCTATCTCCAGATTAGGGGAAAGCCCGCCATTCTGCTCGATATCCCTGCGCGCGAGTTTACATTCTTCGGTCTTACGTTCCTCCCGACCGATACGATGCTGTTGATGCTCCTGCTCGTAGGAATCTTCGTTTCGATTTTTCTCGTGACGGCCATCCTCGGACGGGTTTGGTGCGGATGGGCTTGCCCGCAGACGGTCTACATGGAACTGGTCTACCGCCCGATCGAGCGCTTTTTCGAGGGCAGCCCTACACAGCAGCGAAAAATCGATCGAGAGGGGATGACTCCACGACGTGCACTGAAATACTTCATTTTTCTCGTCATTTCGATGTTTCTGGCTCATACATTCCTTGCGTATTTCGTGGGAGTCCGAACGCTGGCCCGATGGGTCCAACAATCTCCGTTCGAGCATCCCGGCGCCTTCTTTGTCATGGCCTTCGTGACGGCATTGATGGTCTTCGATTTCACCTATTTCCGGGAGCAAATGTGCATCCTGGCCTGTCCATACGGCCGTTTTCAAAGCGTGCTTCTTGATCGCCAATCTCTCGTTGTCGGCTATGACCGTGGCCGCGGAGAACCTCGAGGTCGAATGCGGGAGCGGCGAAACCGCCCTGAAGAATCATTCGGGGATTGCATTGAGTGCGAAGCATGCGTCGCCACCTGCCCCACAGGAATCGACATTCGCGATGGACTGCAGATGGAGTGCATCGGCTGCACTCAGTGCATCGATGCCTGCGATGCGATCATGGACCGCATCGGCAAGCGCCGCGGCCTGATTCGCTACTCTTCTCAGGACGCGCTGGAATCCGGCAGGAGCCGCATCATTCGACCTCGAGTATTGCTGTACCCTTTGATCCTCATTGTCGTTTTTGGTGGCCTTGCTTTCAGCCTCGCAAAAAAGGAATCCACCGACATCACGGTTCTACGAGGCTTGAGTGCGCCTTTTTCCACGCTTCCTAGTGGCGAAATATCCAATCAGCTTCGCATCAAGATCGTCAACCGCGAGAACAGTGAGCGGTCGTTTTTCATCTCCATCGAGAACCTTCCGGACAGCCGCATCATCGCGCCGCAGAACCCTCTGGTCGTACCTGCCGGCCGACAAGTGACGACGACGATTTTCGTCATCGCTCTTCCGCGGGTTTTTGAGGAAAACGGCAGCCATGAGATCATCGTGCGGGTTTCCGACGGCCGAGGCTACGTCCGAGACATGCCTTACCGGGTCCTGGGGCCCCAAAGCCGAAAGCATCACCCGGCCAAGATGGAGAGCGAGCAATGAAGAGTGGACGGCAGTGGCCGGCGATCATTGTAGGACTGCTGCTCCTAGCAGGAACAGCCAACGGCATCCTGGTCTTCCTCGCTATCCGCAACCCCTCGTTTGCCGTAGAACCCGACTTTTATCAGAAGGCCGTGGATTGGGACAAGACGCGCGAGCAAGAACGCAAGAACCGGGAACTCGGCTGGAAAGTCGAACTTCTAGCGCCGAACATCGTACCGACCGGTCGATCCGAAGTTGGGATCTTACTTCTCGACCCTGTGGATCGCCCCATCGAAAATGCCTCCGTCACGCTCGAAGCTTTCCATCTTGCGCGGGCAGCCGAAGTACAGAACATCTCATTTCGCGAGGAGCAGCCCGGGCGCTATATCTCGAGCATGGAAGCTCATCGATCGGGCCTTTGGGAATTTCGTTTTACGATAGACCGCGGCTCGTCCACATTCACGGCTCTTCTCCAGACGAATCTGGAGCCGCTACAATGAACTCCATGCTGCCGGCCGTTTTCGTTGCAAGCTTGATCGGTAGCGTGCATTGCGCCGGCATGTGCGGCCCATTCTTGTCACTGTACTCTGCGAACTCGAAAGCGATACGCTTCCTGCCGCACCTTCTATATAACTTCGGCAGGCTGGCGAGCTATCTGGTATTGGGCACAGCCGCCGGCTTTCTTGGTGCGGGGATAGACGCGGCCTTACTCGGCACGGGCGTTCTCGGAGCCGCCGGAGTCTTCGCGGGACTGGCGCTCGTCGCGTGGGGCCTCACATCGCTGATTGGAGCTCTAGGGTTCGCATCGCGTTTCGCCGGGCGCATACGACTATTCCCCTCGGCGGGGATACTTTTTCGCGTCGTAAAGAAGGTCAACTCCTTCGGGCTGCGTTTTCCTCCACCATGGAGGGCGTTCTTCCTCGGACTCGCAACAGCGTTCTTACCGTGCGGATGGCTGTGGGCGTTCGTTCTGGTTGCGGCGGGTTCCGGGGCCATGCTCTCCGGCGCCGGCACGATGTTCGCCTTCTGGCTCGGCACAGTGCCCATCATGGCAACGCTGGGCGTCGGCCTGCGCGGATTCTTCTCGGTTGTCGGATTACGACTGAGAATCGTCACTTCCATTCTGCTCATCGTGGCCGGCTGGTTGACGGTTGCGGGACGTCTCCAAGTTCATCTGGAAGATCTAAGAGCGAGCACCTCGAATGCCGAGGCAACAGCCCAGACTCCTCAACTGCCCACCCATACGCACCGAGCGCACAGGCTCGGCGAAGACTGCCTGCTTCCTTGCTGCCGGGAGAAGTGAAGGGGTGAACGAGCGCATTCGTAGCGTCTCGTGCGCTCACTGCAGTCTTCCCGTACCCACAGCACGCATCCGCCTCGAAGCGCCGCGCCACTTTTGCTGTCCCGGCTGCGAGACCGTTTTTCGCCTGATACACGAACAAGGACTGAGTGACTACTATTCGGTTCGACAAGAGGCCATCGCATCGATGGATCTCGAGTCCCTGCGCCCCTCCGTGCCGACGGATAGGGACTACGAAGAATTCGATGATCCCTCCTTCCATCACCTCTTTGTGAAGGAGAACGCGCAGGGCATGAAGACCACCGAACTCTATCTCGAGGGAGTCCACTGCGCTGCTTGTCTTTGGATCATCGAGAAGATCCCTCGCCTCGTTGCGGGAACCGTGGAGACCCGACTCGATCTAGGGAGATCGCGTGTTCGCATCGTCTGGGACCCTGCGCGGACTCTTCTATCGACCATTGCCCGGACGCTCGATCGGCTCGGCTACGCCTCTCACCCCTATCGAGGCGTACAGAAGGATGAACTAGAGCGCCGCGAAAACAGAGCGATGCTGAACAGGATCGGGCTTTCCGGAGCTGTCGCCGGCAACGTCATGCTGATTTCCTTCGCGCTCTACGGTGGCATGTTCCACGGAATGGAGGAACGGTTCGAATCGCTGTTCCGGTGGGCCAGCATGCTGCTTACGGTCCCTTCGATCATATGGGGAGGGGGCCTGTTTTTTTCCGGAGCGTGGAGAGCGCTCAGAGCTCGCACGTTGAACATGGACTTTCCAATCAGCCTAGGTATCCTGCTCGGCTTTTCTTGGGGTCTCGTCAATACGGTACGCGGCTCGGGAGAGATCTATTTCGACTCCGTCACGGTGTTGATTTTTCTACTCCTGTCGGGCCGATTCATTCAAATACGCCAACAACGACGCGCGCTCGACAGCAGTGCGTTACTCAATTCCTTGACTCCCCACAACGCAAGGCTGATCGGGGCGAATCAGGATGTGCGGATCGTCCCCTCCGAGACTCTCGTTGCCGGCTCAATGATCGAAATACTCGCTGGTGATACGGTCCCTGCCGACGCTGTCCTGGTCGAGGGATCATCGGAACTCGACCTGTCCCTGTTGACGGGGGAGACCAGACCGCAGAGCGTGCAGCCGGGAAGTCTGATTCACGCCGGCACGGTCAACATCTCTGCGCGTATCGTGGCCCGTGTCGAAGCCGCAGGAAGCGAAACCCGTGTCGGCCGCCTGATGGAAAGTGTGGCCGATGCCGTGCGCAGCAAGGCTCCGATCGTCACGCTCGCGAATCGCATCTCCGGTTGGTTCGTCGTCGCAGTGCTGACTCTTGCCGCCTCCACGCTCATCCTATGGTGGTCGACGTCTCCGGAGCTAGCGATCGATCACGCCGTCGCGCTCCTCGTCATCACCTGCCCTTGCGCGCTCGGCCTTGCTACACCTTTGGCCATATCCGCTGCGATCGGCAAGGCGGCGCGAATCGGCATCGTGCTCAAGAGCGGAGACGCGCTCGAAAGCCTCGCGCGACATGGGGGCGTCCTTTGGCTGGACAAGACGGGAACGCTGACCACCGGAACCATGGAAGTCACCAATTGGTACGGTGATCGCTCCATTCTCGACGCAGTTCGTGCTCTAGAGTCTCACTCCTCTCATCCCATTGCCGCCGCACTTTCTCGCTATGCAACGGCGGAGCTCCGTTCCGATTCGAACACCTCGGACGGTGCGTCGGAATCATCGTCACGACTCCAAGCTGACAGTGTTGAGCAAGTACCGGGGAAAGGAATTCGCGGCACCTTCGGCGAAATGGTGATCGCCATTGGATCCTCTGACTTCATTTCTTCGGAGGGGGCACTTTCCCCTGAGCACTTCAGCGCTTTTTGTGCTCAAGCCGCGGCGCGGGGCGAAAGTCCGCTCTTGATCGCACGTGACGGAGTCGTCGTCAGTGGGGTCAGCATCGGCGACCGCTTGCGTAGTGATTCTTTGTCTACTCTTTCGCTGATCAGGTCACGCGGCCGACAGGTCGGCCTGCTCTCCGGCGATGACCCACGGGTCGTCTCCTATTTTGCGAGCGCGCTTTCGATTTCGCCGGAGTGGGCCATCGGAGGAGCAACGCCTGAGGCGAAGCTCGAAGTGGTCCGAAGGTCCGATACGCCACGCCCGACGATCATGGTCGGCGACGGCGTGAACGACGCCACTGCTCTAGCGGCAGCAGATGTGGGAATTGCCGTGCACGGCGGCGCAGAGGCCGCACTCCATGCTGCCGATGTTTTCCTGACCTCCCCCGGACTCGCTTCTCTGGTCGAAGTTCTCGACGGCTCGCTTCGCACGATCCGAGTCATTCGCAGAAACCTGCTCTTCTCATTGACCTACAACGTCGTCGGCAGCGCGCTAGCCATGGCCGGATTGATCAATCCGCTTGTCGCCGCCGTTCTGATGCCGCTTTCATCGCTCACCGTCATTGTCAACTCGTACCGGAGTCGAACATTTGCGCCGAAGGCGAAACCGGAGCGATGAGCTGCTATAGTCTTTAGATGTCCGTCGTCTACATCTTGCTACCGCTGGGTATTCTCCTTGCTGGAGTCTTTCTCGCGTTGTTCCTCTGGATGAATCGAAGCGGCCAGCTCGACGACCTGGAAACCCCGCGTCACCGAGCGATATTCGATGACGACCCAATCGCTCGAAATGAGCACTCTCGAAATGAGCAGTTCAGACCTCCAGAACGAGGTGAAGCAGATCCATCGCCGAAATGACACCTACCACTTCAAGGTCCTTGCCGACGACGATCAATCGGTGAATTCGGTGCCTGAGCATGCGTTCGGCGGCATCGCGACTCGTGGCTTCAGGAGCGATCGCATGAACGACGGGAGTCATCACTTGCCGAACAGCCACCGCACGAACGTCGCTTAGATGCAGTCCGGCCGGCACTGCATCTTCTTCGGCTTCATCTGCCGGGTTTTCCTCATCCTCGCCCGCTTCGCCAAGACGTTCCCGCTCGAGATCGACATAGTCGTAAAACCCGGTTCCATCATTCCCGGTCTCGAAATGCCACGAGAGTAGATCCGATTGACTGACGACGCCGACGAGCCGATTTTCCGCCGAAACGACGGGAACACCGTGTATCTTCTCTCTGAGGAAGAGCCGCTCGAGTTCGTGAATCTCTTGGTCCTCTCGAACGGTCTTCACGTTTCGACTCATCAAGTCCTTCACCAACGCGGCCATCTCTATCTTCCTCTTGTGCGATCTTTCGTCCGAATTCAGACCCGCTCCTTACGTCTCGGCATTGAGAAGAGCGAATTTCTTCATCCTATAGCGCAACGTGTCCCGGGAAATACCCAGCAACCGCGCTGCGCGCACTTGGTTGTGCCCCATGGTGCGTAGCGCCTGCTCGATCGCCGATCGCTCGATTTCCTCGAGACTCAAACGGCCGAGCGGAAGATTCAGGCTGGTGAGATCTTCTCCGTGCCCTTCCTCGGTCCCGAGATCGGTGATGCTTCGAGGAAGATCCTCGAGTTCGATCGTCACCTTGTTCTCCAGGATCATGACACGTTCGATCACGTTGCGCAGCTCTCGAATATTGCCCGGCCAAGAGTAGGAACAAATCGCTTCCATTGCGCGGGAAGAGATACCACGCGTCTGCTTGTGGAACTCCTCTGCAAAACTCTCGATGAAGTGTTGAACCAACAAAGGAACATCTTCCATCCTTTCGCGCAAAGGGGGAAGCGTGATCGGAATCACGTTGAGTCGATAGAAGAGATCGCCGCGGAAAGAACCTTCGTGCACCAGTGTCCCGAGAACGCGGTTGGTCGCGGCAATGATGCGGAGATCCACTCGGATGTCCCGCGTTCCGCCGATACGCCTAAAGGTCTTGTCTTCAAGGAACCGAAGTAGCTTCGCCTGCATCGAAAGTCCCATTTCTCCGATTTCATCGAGAAAAACGGTTCCACCGTGGGCGGTTTCCAAGAGCCCCTTCTTCTGCTTTTTCGCATCCGTGAACGCGCCCCGCTCGTGGCCGAAGAGTTCGCTTTCCAGCAAAGTCTCCGGAAGTGCGGAACACGTGATATTGACGAATGGGCGGTCGGCCCGCATGCTCGAGAAGTGAATCGCTCGAGCAACGATATCTTTTCCGGTTCCACTCTCCCCTTGCAACAGAACGGTATTCGCCGGACTCGTGCCGATCTTCTGGATGAGTTCGCTCACGTCCCGCATCGCTTTGCTCTTGCCGATCAAGCGCACAGCCTGGCTTCCACTTTGCTGCTCTCGTAGGCGCCGTACTTCTCGGCGCAAGCGTGTCGTCTCCAGCGACTTCTTCACGACCAGCATCAGCTGCTCCGAATCAACGGGCTTGGTCAAGAAGTCGAATGCTCCTAGACGCATCGCCTTGACCGCATCTTCGATCGTTCCATAGGCTGTCATGACGACGACGGCCAAGTCCGGATGATCCTTGTGGACGCGTGCGAGCACATCTAGCCCGAGGATATCCGGCAGCTTGTGATCGAGAATCATCAGATCGAAATCACTTGCAGCAAGCGCATTGATTGCAGCCTGCCCCGTCCCTGCTTCTTCTACCAGGAATTTTGCCTCTTCGAGTTTTTCCCGAAGTGACCACCGTATGAGTTTCTCGTCGTCGACGACCAATACACGCTCACTGTTCATTCGTTGTTCCTTCCGATTTCGACCTTGGGCGGCCGTCGGACGAATCGCTATTTCACGACCAGGACGGGACACGAAGCAAGGCGCACGACCTTTTCCGCAACAGAGCCGAGAAGAAGATGCAGGGCACCGGTACGCCCGTGAGTACCGAGCACGATGAGACCGGCTTCGCGCTCCTCGGCCACGCGCACGATTTCGTGGTGCGGCGCGCCGATCGCAACTTCGAAATCGACCTCGACGCCTTCTCGCTCCTCCTCGGGGAAAAACTCCTTCAACTCCGTTTCCGCCCTACGCTGCAGCGCCTCGACGAGATCGCCGTAGTGAAACCCGGCCACATCCGGCAGCAGCGGTGGCGGGGACTCCGCGAGAACGTTGAGAAGCACTAACCGGGCTCCATCCGCGCGCGCGAGGTTGCGAGCCATCTGTGCGCTTTTCCGTGACATCTCCGAAAAATCAACAGGGGCGATGATCTCTTGCCATTTCATGGTTTTACCCTCTTTCTTCTGCAAAGTGCGCCAAATCACTCCGTTTTGAGTCATATACCCCAGTATAATCCTCCATTCGCCTCCTAGATGCCTTCATTTGGGGATCTAACCCAATGGCTTCTTCCCTTGTAGCTAGTAACAGCACGAACTATGCCAAATCACGACACGCTCAGATTGATGCAAATCAAAACCGGTGACACTCGGATCAAGGCAGATCGGCCGAATCCGTCGTACTTTCAGCGATCGACGCATGCTCTCGATCAACCCGAGGTGAACGATGGAAACGGATGTCAGAAACAATCCAGGACTCCTGAAGCTCGATCTGTACTGCAAAGGGGCCCGGATAGACGACTCTCTAATGGTCAAAGACGAGGGCGGTCGGCCGATTTTGCGCACGCGCGCCGGACTCGGCAGCGGCCTCGAAGCCATTCTTCCGGATAATCTGTGGACCAACATCCCCACGAGCGAACCGTTCACCAAGGCATCGCCCTACGTCGTGCGCCGCCGCGAGGATGGCTCCATTTGGATCGACCGCGGCAAAGAACCCATCGCGCCGATTCGCCTCGCTCCGCGACCGAATTGGTATGACCGGAAGACGAGTTCCGGCATTCAGATGTCTCGTGTCGGCACCCTACAGGGAACCTATTTGGGAGTCTACCCGGCCAAAGTCTGCGAATACTGGCTGGAGAAGCCTGCGCCGACCAACTGCCGATTCTGTTCCGTGGGCCTCAATCTCGGAGCAGACGATGCAGACGAGAAGAAGGTGCAAGAAGTCGTAGAAGTCGCCTGCGCAGCAAGAGAGCAGTCGGACCTGACATACATCGATTTCAACACCGGACACTATGAAGGCGAGACCTATCTCGACATTCTCGAGCCGTATATCCGAGCGGTGAAAGAAGCTACGGGATGCCTGATCGGCGTTCAAACTCCACCCCACGCCGACTTGACACGCTATCGCGACCTCAAAGCCATGGGCGTCAACCGAGTTTCGTTCTGTTTCGAGATCTTCGACCCGGAACGGTTCGTGGAAGTTTGTCCGGGTAAAGCCGAAGCCTACGGTCTCGACCGCTACTTGGCCGCCGTTGAGCATTGCGCCACGCTCGCGTCGCGAAACCCATTCAAGTTCGAGCCATGGGTCAGCAATGGCGAGATCATCGCCGGACTCGAACCGTATCAGTCTTCCATCCGCGCCATCGAGTGGATCACTTCGGTCGGTGCCATCCCAACGGTCTGTGTTTTTCGGCCGTTGACGGGCACCGACTATTCCGACGTCCCACCACCATCGTTGGAAGAGATGGTCCCCGTCTTCGCATCGCTCTACGAGCAGTGCATGCGACACGGCCTGCCCATCGGCGCAGCCCCCAACGTCAACGTATCTCTGGTCATGCTGCCCTGGGAAGCCCGCTGGCTGGTCTCCCGAAAGACCCGGCGCCGCTTCCGTTTGAAGGAGGCGAGGCTCGCGCTCCTACGTCGTGTTTTCGCACGCAAATTCCTTGCGGATCTGCGCCGCCACGACGAGAAACGCCGGGCAGCAGCCGGTGTCGGCACGAAAGCGAGCTGAGCACGGTCGAGGCCGGGTCGCCGTTTCGAGCAGCAGGCAGGGCAGCAAGTTCCGGTCGAAATACCTTCGGCGAGCGCGCGACTTTCCCCACCCGCTCGCTCCGACTTGTCAATGGAGTGCACTTACAGATACTCTCCGTTCATGAGACTCCGAATTGCCCCCCCTGCCGTCGCCGTCTTGCTCTCGATCATCTTGCCGGTCGGCCTCATCGCGCCGTCTTCCGCCGGTGATAGCTCCAAGCCCGTACTCGGCATTGCGGATGAGTGGCGTGGCGTGGTGGCCCTAACGGACGCCCATCTCGTCATCTCGCCCGATCGCCACATCCCGCGCGGTACGCTCGTCATTCGAGACGGTCGTGTGCTGGCGGCCGCCGAAGGGCGCGTCGTCCCCGCAGGCGCGCTCGAGGTGAACCTCGACGGGCTTTGGATCTACCCCGGCCTGATCGATCCTTTTACGGAGTACGGCCTCGAGCACCTCCCACCACTCTACGAAAAAAGCGAAGCCGCGAGCGGCACGCCTGTTTACGAAAAGCTCTCCGCGGGGCCCGGTTCGTGGAACGACGCCGTTCATCCCCAGCGGGAGTGGGTTCACGACTTCAGACCTGATCGAAAGCGTGCAACGCAACTGCTCGAAGCAGGCATCACGACGGTACAATCAGCTCGCTGGGACGGCATTTTGCAGGGCCGAGCTTTCGTCGCCTCTTTGGCGGAGGACGATCCGGGAAAACTCATCCTACGACCACAAGCCCATCTCTTCGCCTCGTTCAACAAGGGATCTTCGCGACAGAGCTACCCCGCGTCCATGATGGGCGCCATCGCGCTTCTGCGGCAGGTCTTTCTCGACTCGCAATGGTATGAGTCTTCGAAGTCGGAGGACATAGAGACCAACACGGCGCTCGAAGCGCTCGCCGATCACGAGGCAATCTTTCTTTTCAAGAGCACCGATGAGCATACGCTTTTGCGTGCCGCTCGTGTTTTCAAAGAATTCGACAAACGGGCGATCTACGTCGGCAGCGGCCGCGAATATCGCCGACTAGCCGATATTTCCTCCATGAAACTCGATCTCGTCCTCCCCCTGACGCTCCCGCAAAGGCCCACCGTTGGATCCCCGGAAGATGATGCGAGTCTAGCACTAGGAAAACTCAAGCATTGGGCAAGCGCTCGTTTCAATGCGGCCGATCTCGTTGCGGAAGACCTCCGCGTCGCCTTTACGACCGCGGGGATGCGCGATGATGAGGATCTTTGGAAGAACCTTCGTTTGAGAGTCGAAGCCGGTTTACCGCCGACCCATGCGCTAGCGGCCGTCACCACCGAGCCGGCGCGGATGCTCGGAATCAGCGAGATTGCGGGAGATCTCGAGCCGGGTAAGCGGGCGGACTTCCTGATCGCCAGCGGCGACCTCTTGAGCGGCGAAGAAGAACTCCTCGAGGTCTGGATCGATGGAAGAAGAGCTTTGGTCAAGAACGAGACGGCATCTTTTCGGCTACAGGGCCGGTACGATGTGCTCTTTGCAAAGGCTCCGGCTCAGCTCGACATCGAGCGCGAACGCAAGTCCATACATGCGACCCTCATTCGCGACAGCAAGGAATGGAAGGCCAAGGTCCTTGGCACAATGGGAAGCTGGTATTTCGAATTCAAGCCGAAGAATGGCAACGGCGACATTCTTCGTATGACGCTCAACCGAGTCGGAAACGAATGGTTCGCCACGCTCTCCGAAGACGGGCGGCTTCTGCGAGTACCTGTCCAGAAGCGTGAATCTTCGCCTCGAAAAGGCCGGAACGAACCTGATGATCTGCGCGAATCCGGCCGGATCACCGCGGCCGCGCGGGCGATCGGGCAAACGCTTCCCGATGGTCCGTTCGGCCTCGAAGAGCTGCCGCGACCACGCACGGTGCTCTTTCGCGGCGCAACTGTCTGGACAGCCGACCGGCAAGGGGTGATGAAAAACACCGATTTGCTCATTGCCGGCGGAAAGATCGTCGAAATCGGCCAAGACATCAGCGCACCGCGCGATGCGGAAGTCATTGAAAGCACCGGGAAACACATAAGCCCCGGCATCATCGATGAGCACTCCCATTTGGCCATATCCGGGCGCGTGAACGAGGCGAGTCACAGCGTGACTTCCGAAGTCCGAATCGGTGATGTGATCGATCCGGACGACATCGGCATCTATCGGGCTTTGGCCGGCGGGGTGACCACAGCTCACCTGCTTCACGGCTCGGCGAACGTGATCGGCGGGCAGTGCCAGGTCATCAAGCTTCGCTGGGGAAAATCGGCGGAGGAAATGAAGTTCTCCAAAGCCGCCAAGACGATCAAGTTCGCACTCGGCGAAAATGTCAAGCAGTCGAACTGGGGAGATCGATTCACCACACGCTACCCTCAATCGCGGATGGGCGTCGAGGCGATTCTGCGCGACGCTCTCGAACGTGCGCGGGCATACGGCAAGCGCGTTCGCGCGTTTGAAAAGTCCAAGAACAACTCAGAATTCGCCGGGAAAAGACCACGACGAGACCTTCAACTCGAAGCACTGCTGGAAGTGCTCGAGTCCCGCCGCGATGTTCACTGCCACTCCTACGTCCAGAGCGAAATCCTCATGCTCATGCGTCTTGCGGAGGAGTACGGCTTTAGGATCAAGACCTTCACCCACATACTCGAAGGCTACAAAGTGGCGACCGAAATGGCGGAACATGGGGCAAGCGCCTCGACCTTCTCCGATTGGTGGGCCTACAAGTTCGAAGTTTACGACGCCATCCCCTACAACGTCTGCCTGCTGCGCGAAGCCGGCGTGCTGTCTTCCCTCAATTCCGATTCAGACGAAGTGATCCGCCGACTCCACCACCAAGCCGCCAAGGCGGTGATGTATTGCGATATGAGCGAGGCCGAGGGGATGGAACTGATCACGATCAACCCTGCTGCGCAGTTGGGAGTCGACCGCTACGTCGGCAGCCTGACTCCCGGAAAAGATGCGGATATCGTCGTATGGAACGGCCCTCCGCTCGACACGACGAGCATCGTCGAGCAGACGTGGATCGACGGCGCCCTTTATTTCGACCGAGAGCGACATCGCCTCATGGCCGCAAGAGACAGTGAGACTCGCCGCCGACTCCTCGATCTCGTTCTTGAACGCAAGCGAGACGACGACCGGCGGAAACGAAAAGAGCAGGACTTCGATATGCGGCACCGACAAGGAGTACGTCCATGACTTTCCACCGGTCGCAACGCAGGGCGTCGTTCTTTGCCGGCTGCATGATCGTGTTGTTGGCGCTCCCGGCATCTGCACACCAAGAGATCCCTCAAGACGCTCCGGCTCAGCCCATTCTCCTTCGGGGAGGCACGCTCCACACGATCTCCGAAGGTGTTCTCTTCGAAACCGACCTGTTGATCGCAGATGGTGTCATCCGCGCCATGGGACACGACCTCCCGGCAACGGATGAAATGACCATCATCGACATTCGCGGCCTGAACGTCTATCCCGGACTCATCGCCCCCTACACCGGCCTAGGTCTGATCGAGATCGGAGCGGTTCGAGCAACTCGCGACGCCCGAGAAACCGGACCCTTGACTCCGGAGACGATGGCGCGAAGCGCATTCAATCCGGATTCGGAGATCATTCCCACCGTCCGTTCTCTCGGAATCACAACGGCACTGATCGTTCCTCGCGGAGGCTTGATCTCCGGACGATCTTTCCTCGCGCATCTCGACGGATGGACCCGCGAAAGCGCCTCCGTTCGCGACATCGCGGGACTGCATGTGGAGTGGCCGGCGACCTGGGCGCGAACGAAGCAAAGGCCCGTGGACGGAAAGGGAGAGGACAAACAGGAGAAGGCCCGAAGCCAACGCACGAAGCTCGAAGAATGGTTCACGCGAGCAAGAGCCTACCATCTCGCGCAGACTCTGGATACCGAGACCTCTTTCGATCTGCGACTCGATGCGATCGGTGCCGCCATCCGGGGAGAAGTCCCGGTCTTCATTCACGCCGAAGATCGCCGCCAGATCCTCGAAGCCATCGATTTCGCCGAGCGGCACGAGCTACGCATGGTCCTCGTCGGTGCTCGGGATGCAGTGGAGATCCTTCCGTTGCTGCGCGAGCGAGCCATTCCGGTGATCTACGGACCCGTCACCCGCACGCCCCATCGGGCTGACTTGCCGGACGAAATGGTGTTCGAAGCGCCGGGAATTCTCGACCGCGGGGGCATCACATTGGCCATTGGTACTCTTTCGGGCAATGGCTGGTCGACGCGCAACCTCGCGGTGCAGGCGGCTCAAGCCGTAGCGCACGGACTATCTCGGCAGCGAGCCCTCAGAGCACTGACGCTCGGCCCGGCGGAAATCTTCGGGGTCGACGACCGGCTCGGATCACTCGCACCCGGCAAGCAAGCCACGATCTTCGTTGCCAAGGGCGACCCGCTCGATCTCCGAGGCTTCGAAGTCGAGCACATGTTCATCGAAGGGCGACCGGTTTCTCTCGACGATCGACACAAGAGACTCTATCGAAAGTATCGTGAAAAGCTGAGACAGTGGAACAGTGGGACCCAAGCCGCACATCCGACCAGCCCATCCGCCCCCGAGACGGCCCCAGCGATGCGAGAAGCCGGAACGCGGTGAGGCTGCGATCTGCCGGCGGACTGAGAGATGCGGGAGAACGGCCGATACGTACCGCGCCGCCGTTGCGCGCCGTCCGACCGGAGATGCTACCAGCTCGCCTTCTTGACCCCCGGCAATTCGCCACGCAGCGCCAATTCGCGTAGGGCCAAACGAGAGATCCCGAAATCGCGGTAGTAGGCCCGCGGACGGCCGGTCACGGAACAACGGTTTCGCACCCTCGTCGTGCTCGAGTCACGTGGAAGTGCCCGCAGTTTTCGCGCGGCTTCCTCCCGCTCGTCGAAGGATTTATTCGGATCTTTGATCGTCGCCTTCAGCTCGGCTCGGCGGGCCGCATAGCGGGCCACCAGCACCTTGCGCTGTTCGTTCTTGGCGATCTTGCTCTTCTTCGCCATGCTCTCGAAAACCTCCGTCCCGCGCATCATACGCACAGGCGCAATATCTTGTATCTTCAAGACTTATCGGATCATCGCAGG